>CAYLSW010000001.1:0-35153 GCA_964386145.1 uncultured Lentimicrobiaceae bacterium
CAGGACACGGATCAAAAATATTTTTCATATCAAAATCGCAACCGCAGTCCAAACATCTGGCTCTGCCTTTAATAACATCAATCTTTTTTTCAGCATGTTCCAAAACAGTTCCGTTTACCGCCAAAGGCCATGCAAAATTAAGCGAATCTATTTCAACGCCGGACAAGGTCCCGATTTCGAGCTCAATAAGTTCTATTTCGGAAATTTGATGCTTAACAGCCTCATTTTTTGCTATATCCACAATCCCCATAGCTATTGATAGTTCGTGCATATCTGATTACATATTTCGAAATAACATCGGATAATATTAAATTAAATAGTTCACACAAAAATAACAAAATTGCAAGACTATTTTAGAGGGTTTGTGACGAAATAAAGTGACGGGAATCGACGAAGTAATTTTGGGGGTTTTCAAGGCAGGGCGGAGCGTTAAAAAATGTTTAGTAAACATTTTTAGCGAACGAGCCAGCTTGCAGGAAAGGGTTGCGAATAACCACTGTTTACCCCGTGAAATAGCAAAGCTAATATTTCACAGGGTGAATTTAAAACTTTTGCAACGAAGAAAAAACACAAAAGAACAAGTCGAAACTGTCAGGTTATTTTGTTACAATCCCTAAACATTTCGCTTAGCCGCTATTACCATCCGGCAATGTTAGTAAATTGTTTACAAAAAAACAATTTTTTCCATAAAAACTTTTGCTTCTCAAAAAACTTTTTTATATTTGAAAGCGCAATATTAAAGAAATAATCTATATTTATTTACCTCTCAGTGTGTTACGTTTTTTTTGTTGATAATAAATAACAGAAGTTGTATTTAAAATGAGTTCCGATTACTTAGAATAAGCATATAATAATTTTAAATAAGCATCACTATGGAAAAAACATTAAAAAGGGAAGAGACCTATTATGAGAATATCAGAAATAAAGGATATTCACGGAGAGATTTCTTAAAATTTGTTACCTATATGACTGCATTTATGGGGTTGGAGTCAAGTATGGTGGGGCAGGTTGTAAAGGCAATGGAGACTAAGAAAAGAATCCCGGTGATTTGGGATCACTTTCAGGAATGTACAGGATGTACAGAATCGTTTATCCGATCAAACCACCCGTTAGTTGCTGATTTAATTTTGGATAAGATATCTTTGGATTATACAGACACGCTGATGGCTGCTTCAGGATTTCAGGCTGAGGAAGCCAAGCAGCAATCCATGAAAGATAATTACGGTAAATATATCCTGGTGGTTGAAGGAGCAATACCCATGAAAGATGGGGGTGTATATTGTTCAATTGCAGGACGTTCGGCCATTGATATACTTAAAGCAGATGCTGCCGGAGCTGCTGCTATCCTTACTTTTGGCAGCTGTTCGTCCTGGGGTGGCATTCAGGCAGCCGCACCAAATCCTACAGGAGCCGTACCGGTAAGCACTCTTATTAAAGATAAACCGATTATCAAAGTACCAGGATGTCCGCCAATTTCGGAAGTGATGGTAGGCGTTGTGATGCATTATGTAACTTATGGAACTTTACCCGCTCTGGATTCCATGGGAAGACCAAAACAGTTTTATGGAAAGCGCGTTCACGACTCTTGTTATAGAAGAGCCTATTTTGATGCAGGAATGTTTGCTGAAAGTTTTGACAGCGAGGAGGCAAAAAAAGGATATTGCCTGTATAAATTAGGGTGTAGAGGCCCTCTTACCTACAATGCTTGTGGATGGATGGAATGGAATAATGGTTTGAGTTATCCCATTAAATCGGGTAACCCCTGCATAGGCTGTAGTGACAACCATTTTTGGGATAATGACCCATTCACCAAAAGAGTGGAGAACGTCCCTGGTTTCGGAATAGAATCTACTGCGAATACAGTTGGTAAAATTGTATTGGGCGCAGCTATTGGCGGTACGGCAGTGCATGCTGTTGCAGCTAATATTGCCAGGAAAAAAGACCTCCGGTCTAGTACAAAAAAAGGAAAAGTTAATGAAAAAGGTATTAAAGAATAACATATTTTATCATGGCAAAAAGAATAGTAATAGATCCGATAACCAGAATAGAAGGTCATTTGCGTATTGAGGCCGAAATCAAGAACGGCAAAGTAGTAAATGCCTACAGTTCCTCAACAATGGTCAGAGGGCTGGAGAAAATTGTTGAAGGAAGAGACCCGCGGGATGTGTGGGCATTTACGCAACGTGCTTGTGGCGTATGTACGACAGTACATGCCATCGCTTCTCTTCGTGCTGTTGAAAATGCCTTGGGAATAGTTATTCCTCCTAATGCCGAGTTGGCCCGAAACCTGGTACTTGCAACTCAGTATATGCAGGACCATGTAGTGCATTTCTATCATTTACACGCACTTGACTGGGTAGATGTTACCAGAGTTTTAGACGCTGATCCGAAAGCAACTTCTACTCTTGCCCAAAGTATTTCCAAATGGCCAAATAGTTCACCGGGATATTTTTCAGATGTTAAGACGAGAATTAAAAAGTTTATTAACAGTGGGCAGTTGGGAATTTTTGCAAACGGATATTGGGGAAACCCCGCCATGAAACTACCGCCTGAGGTTAACTTACTGGCTGTAGCACATTATCTTGAAGCACTTGATTGGCAAAAAGAAATCGTAAAAGTTCATACCATACTTGGCGGGAAAAATCCACATCCACATTTCCAGGTAGGTGGAATGGGTAGCACCATTAGCCTTAATGATGCAGGAGCCAGCCTGAATACAGATACATTAGATTATATAAGTAAATTATTAAAAGGGGCACATAAATTTGTAAACGAAGTTTATGTACCTGATTTACTGGCCATTGCTTCATTCTACAAAAATTGGGGAACCATCGGCGTTTCTAAGTTCCGCAATTATCTTGTTTATGGTGATCTCCCTACGGCTGGTTATAATAATAAGGCAAGTTTTAAAATGCCTTCGGGTGTTATTTTAGATGGAGATTTAAGCACCGTCCATCCGGTTGACCTGGAAAAGACCGATGAAATTAAGGAATTTGTAAATAATTCATGGTACGATTATTCGGTTGGGGATGACAAAGGTTTGTCTCCGTTTAATGGGGAGACAAACATTCATTATACGGGGCCAAAACAACCGTATGAACATTTGGACTTTGATAAAAAATACAGTTTTGTAAAAACACCCCGATGGAACGGAAAGCCCATGGAAGTCGGGCCTTTGGCAAGAATGTTAGTCGGGTATGCAAAAGGAGTTCCCGAATATCAGGAAGTAGTTAATTATACTCTTAAAAAATTAGATATTCCTGCCGGCGCTTTATTCTCTACTTTAGGCAGAACAGCAGCACGGGCATTAGAAACCAAATTAGTGGCCGATTGGGCTCTTGAGTTTTATGATCAATTAATCAGAAACATTAAGAACGGAGATACTCAAATGGCAAATATGAAGAAATGGGAGCCTTCATCCTGGCCTAAAGAAGCCAAAGGAGTCGGTTATCTTGAAGCACCACGGGGGAGCTTAGGTCACTGGATTACTATTAAAGACGAAAAAACAGCCAAATATCAGATGGTTGTTCCAACTACATGGAATGCATCGCCAAGAGATCCAAAAGGACAAAGGTCTGCTTACGAATCTGCATTAATCGGAACACCTATTGCCGAGGCTAATAGTCCGTTAGAGATTTTGAGAACCATCCACTCCTTTGATCCGTGTTTGGCTTGTGCGGTCCATTTATATGATGAACAGGGTAAACATGTCAGCCAAATTCAAATTGGAGGAGCTTGCAGTATTTGATAAAAAAATTATTTAAATAAATTAAAAATGGCAACGTTAACTCATAATTTCAAAAGAGTGTATGTCTGGGAAATTCCCGTCAGACTTTTTCACTGGATTACAGTTTTGTCTATTACAATTCTCATAATTACAGGGTTTATCATTGCAGACCCTCCTGCAATAAGTTCTAGCGCAGAAGCTTTCAATTCCTATTGGTTCGGCTATGTCAGAGCCATTCATATGATTACAGCTTATGTATTGATAGCCGCTGTATTAGTAAGAATATATTGGGCATTCGTGGGGAATCAGTTTGCAAATTGGAGGAACTATATTCCCTATACAAAGAAGGGTTTCAAAAATATGCTTTACGTATTAAAGGTGGATATCTTTCTCATGCGGGATAAAGAGCATAAGTTATCAAATATTAGTATCGGGCATAACTATTTTGCTTCATTTTCCTATCTTATTATGTTTTTGATTTTTATTTTTCAGGCTATTACCGGCTTGGCTTTAATGTCGGCTACTTCTGCCTGGTGGTTTCCAAAAATATTTCATTGGATTATCCCACTTATGGGTGGAGAAATAGCTGTACGGTATTTTCATCATATTCTTATCTGGATTTTTCTCGCTTTTATTGTCATTCATGTTTACTTAGTGTTTTATCATGATTATGTTGAGGCACGGGGAGAAGCTTCCGCGATGATCAGCGGCTTCAAATTTATCAGATCCGAAAGAATAAAAGAGTCTGAAGAAGAAATTATTGACAAAACGAAAAAACAAATGTGGGAAGGTGATAAGCCCGGGGAAGATGGCTGACCAGGTATTGGAAAGCTTTGAAGTTCCCTGTTTTCTTAATATTTACGTTAAGAAATTAGCGCAAAAGTTAGACATAACGTTGGTATGATGTTGGTTAAATGAGTTATGTGAAAGATAAATAACACAGCAAAAAATATTAGATATTTGACAGCAGCTTATAACGGCTTAATTATCAGAAATATGAACAACAAAACCCCGGGCGACGTAGCAGAGTTGCAAAAACTGTTTTATCAAACCCATAACTATCTTGATAGTGAAAAAAAGGATAAGATTTTGGTTTTAGGGATCGGTAACTATTTGATGGGGGATGAAGGAATTGGCGTACATGCTATCCATGCACTGAGCAAAGCAAAACTTCCTGCAAATGTTGATATTATAGATGGCGGAACCGGAAGTTTTGATTTAATGCCCATTCTGGCCCAATACCCTTTGGCCATTTTTATTGATGCTACTATGGATTTCAGATTGCCGGGAACCATTGATGTGATTTATCCTAAGTTTGCCAAAGATTTTCCAACCGTACTTAGTGCCCACGATGTCGGTTTGAAAGATATGATTGACGCATTGGAATTTAAAAACGAACTTCCTGATATCGTACTTATTACCATATCAATAAAAGAGATGAATCCCATGACTATTGAATTAACAGACCCTATAAAAAAAAGTATTCCTAAAATAGTTGATAAAGTTTTGGATATCTTAGGTAAAATGAAAAGAGAGAAATAGTTAGTGTCTGCACGAAAACTCTAGTTTTTGAATGTGCTTAGTCAGAAAACGTTAAGGTCGAGGCGAACGAAATGTTGGAACACAGGAGTTTACTAAAGTAAATGACTACGTTTCAACATGAGTTCAACGAAGATATTGGCGTTTTCCGGCAAGCACTAGTTAGACTAACATCTTAGTTTTTTATCAAAAGCTTATTCACTTATAAATGGTGAATAGGCTTTTTTTACCTTAAAATGTATTATGTTCATCAATATATTTAAGGTATTTTTGAAAAATATTATGAAAAGTTTTCATATACACATTAAAGGTGTTGTTCAGGGAGTAGGCTTTAGGCCTTTCGTATACAGACACGCGAAAGAGAACAACTTAAAAGGATGGGTAAACAACACAACCGACGGCGTTCATATTCAAATTAATACCGATGCCATTTCTGCCAACAATTTTTTGCAGGAATTACTCGAACACCTTCCCCCGCTTGCTATCGTTACTTCATTTAATATCCATGAAACGGAGCTGCAGGTTCACAATGGTTTTGAGATAATTCAAAGCAACAGCAACGCCAGACCAAATCTCTTACTCACACCCGATGTGGCTCTGTGTAAAGATTGTAAGAAAGAATTATATCACCCCGAAAACAGGCGCTATCTATATCCTTTCATAACCTGTACCAATTGCGGACCACGATACTCCATCATCAAGAAATTGCCCTATGACCGGGTTACCACAACAATGGCAACCTTTGAAATGTGTAATGTATGTTGGGAAGAGTACAATAATCCTATGGAAAGGAGGCACTTCTCGCAAACCAATTCCTGCCCCGATTGTGCTATTGAAATGCAACTTTATGAAAATAATCAATGGACAAAAAATTTTGTAAACCTTGATTATATCGTTGAGAAATGGAAGGAAGGAAAAATAGTCGCCATCAAAGGAATTGGCGGGTTTCTATTAACATGTGATGCAACCAACCAGAAGGTTGTCAACACCTTACGAAAGCGAAAAAAAAGACCTTTCAAACCATTAGCCCTCATGTATCCGAACAGCCTGGCAATTAATGAAGACGCTATTCTGAAAGAGGATGAAAAAAAGGAACTGGAAAGTATTTATGCCCCGATTGTCTTGTTGCCTGTTCGTTCCCTTTCGGAGAGAAAAAACAATCTAGCAACAGAAGCTATCAACAAAGGACTTTCACGTATTGGTGTCATGCTCCCCTATACGCCACTTTATGACTTGCTGCTACAAAGGTTTAATCGTCCGATAATTGCAACAAGTGGAAACATCACCGATTCTACAATAATTTACGAAGACGAAAAAGCTATTGGAGAATTGTCCGGAATAGCTGATGTCATCTTGCTGAATAACAGGGATATTGTTGTACCTCAAGATGATGGTGTTATTCAGTTTAGCGAAAAGAATCGTCAGAAAATTACACTGCGACGTTCAAGAGGGAAAGCCCCTATTTATATCAATTCAAAACTCAGACTTCCTGAAAATACCGTTTTTGCTGCCGGTTCGATGCTGAAAAGTGTTTTTGGCATAATCAGCAGCCAAAATATATATATAAGCCAATATCTCGGAAATACGGAAAGTTTTGATGCACAGCTGAATTATGAAAAAACATTTCGTCATTTTCAACAGATTTTAGTGGCTGATATAGATACTGTAATTGTTGATAAGCATCCGGATTACTTCTCAACACGCTTTGCCAAAGACGTTGCTGAAAAAAACAAGGCAAAAGTGGTTGAGTTGCAACATCATGTTGCTCACCTGTATTCAGTTCTCGGCGAGAACAATTTGCTCCATTGTGAGAATAAGATTCTTGGTGTTGTTTGGGATGGAACCGGCTTGGGAGAGGACGGCAATATTTGGGGTGGAGAATTTTTTGTGTACGACAAGGGCAACGTTGAAAGAGCTTTCCATCTCAATGAATTTGACCTTATTTTGGGAGATAAGATGGCAAAGGAACCACGAATATCAGCAATAGCTATTGCCGGTGACATTGAAGGCTCGGAAAAATATCTTAAGAGAAAGTTCACCGATCTTGAGTGGACTATTTATCAAAAGATGCTTGGAAATAAGGAAAACCTGAGATGTACAAGTATGGGACGCCTTTTTGATGCGGTTTCATCAATTCTATTAAACTGTGATGTACATCGCTTTGAGGCTGAGGCATCTATGCGGTTGGAAAACCTGGCCTCAAAATATTATTACAACAATAATATGACCCTGGCCGATACTTATTTGAACGAGGATACTCTTCCTGAAAATTTTGTAAAATATTTGTTTCAGGAAATTATGAATGATCTTGATAATGGCGTCGGGAAAGAAATTATCGCAGCAAAGTTCCATATAAGTTTGGTTGGTTATATAACTCATGTCGCTAATATGTTAAATATAGATAAATTAGCCTTTAGCGGAGGTGTTTTCCAAAACACCTTATTGGTTGATATGCTGAATGATTTTATGCGTGGAAAATTTGAATTATATTTTCAAAATGAATTTTCGCCCAATGACGAAGGAATTCCTTTTGGACAATTAATGTACTTTGCAAGAAATAAAACAAAATAAAGTGTGTGATTTTAAAAACTCTATATCATTTGACAAATGAAATATTTAACAGAATATCGGAATCCGGAACTTGCCAAAAAGGTTCTGCACGAGATAGAAAGAACTATTACCAAATCCTGGAACATAATGGAGGTTTGCGGAGGACAGACCCATAGCCTCGTAAAAAACGGCATACTCAGTGTTTTGCCTAAAAAGATAACCATGTTGCATGGTCCCGGATGTCCGGTTTGTGTAACGCCACTTAATTTGATAGACAAGGCCATATACCTTGCTGAAAAAGATAATGTTATTCTATGTAGCTTTGGCGATATGCTTAGAGTTCCTGGATCAAAAAAGAACTTGTTAGAAGCCAAGGCACAGGGAGCAGATGTAAGAATTTTGTATTCACCTTTGGAAGCGGTAACCCTGGCCAAACAAAACACTGATAAGGAAGTGGTGTTTTTTGCCGTAGGCTTTGAAACTACCGCCCCTGCCAATGCGCTTTCTGTTTTACATGCCGAGAAACTCGGTTTGACAAATTACTCTATCCTCACCTCCCATGTTCTGGTACCACCTGCCATTACAGCATTAATGGAAGACCCGGAAAGTCATATTGATGCTTTCCTCGCAGCAGGTCACGTATGCTCCATCATGGGCTATTGGGAATACTTTCCTTTGGTTGAAAAATACAAAATTCCTATTGTCGTTACCGGTTTTGAGCCGTTAGATTTGTTACAGGGCATATTGATGGTTGTCAAACAATTGGAAGAAGGACGGACGGAAGTTGAAAATCAATATGTCCGCATGGTGAAAGAAAAAGGCAACACGACTGCCCAGAAGATTATCTCTGATGTATTTGAAGTTGGGGATCAAATGTGGCGTGGAATAGGAACAATCGGAAAAAGCGGCTTTCATTTGCGGAGGAAATATGCCCGATTCGACGCCGACAAAAAGTTTTCTATCCATATTGAGATGGCTAACGAAAATGAAGCGTGTATTGCCGGTAATATTATGAAAGGAATCAGTAAACCTTTTGAATGCTCACAATTCGGTAAAAAATGCACCCCCCAAAATCCCCTCGGCGCACCCATGGTCAGCTCCGAAGGCGCTTGCGCAGCCTATTACAATTTTTCTACAATTTTTAAAACAATGGACCTATAACGAAATAAAGAAATGAAAAAAAGCTTAATGAAATTACAATGTCCACTTCCGAAATTTGATTTTGACATCATCACTTTAGCCCACGGCAGCGGTGGTTTACTCACTAATAAATTACTGGAAAGCGGTGTTTTCAGCTTATTAAAGAACGAAGAACTGGATCAGCATCACGATGGTGCTTTCCTGAATATGAATGGAAATATTGCTTTCTCAACAGACAGTTTTGTTATTTCTCCCGTTTTTTTCCCGGGAGGTGATATAGGCGAATTGGCCGTTAACGGAACGGTTAACGATGTGGCTATGTGTGGTGCCATCCCGCAATATTTATCTTTAAGCTTTATCCTCGAAGAGGGGTTGCCTATTAATGAGTTTTGGGATATATTGGTTTCTATAAAGTTTGCGGCAGAAAAAGCCGGCGTAAAAATAGTTACCGGCGACACCAAAGTTGTTGACAGGGGAAAGGGAGACAAAATCTTTATTAATACTACCGGTCTCGGGCATATTCATCCCAAAGCAAATATTAATTTGATGAATATTAGAAAGGGTGATAAAATTATTGTCAGCGATGATATTGCTACTCACGGAATAGCTATTTTGTCAGTAAGGGAAGGCCTTGAGTTTGAGACCAGTATCGAAAGTGATACCCGCAGTTTAAACGACTTAACTACTTTGTTATTAGATAAATTTGGTTCGGATATACATCTTTTTCGTGATCCGACAAGAGGAGGATTAGCCAGCACCTTAAACGAAATTGCCATGGACAGCAGTAAGGGTATCGTGCTTCAGGATGAAGCTATCCCCGTTGATGCCCAGGTAAAAGCCGCTTGCGAGATATTGGGTCTGGATCCTCTCTATTCGGCTAACGAGGGTATCTTTATGATATTTGTACCGGATAACATCGCCTCCGGGGTGGTGAACGTGTTGCGAACTACCGAAGAGGCACGACATGCTGCGATAATAGGTACTGTAGTAGATGATCATCAGGGTAAAGTATTGATTACAAATCCAATGGGAGGTAAAAGGGTAGTGAACATGCCATTAGGAGAGCAATTACCTCGTATTTGTTGACATATTAATTCGGTTTTAATGCGAAGCTGCGTAAGAAGAAAGTAGTAAGATTGTGGAAAACCCGCCGACAAAATGAGGCACACCGGGTTATGGAGATTTTCAGTCCGGAAGATGAACCAATTTTTTATTTGTAAATCTTCATTTTGTCAAGTGCTTTTTGATATTTTCTCGCATTTATTTGCTGCATACGGTAGGTTTCGGCAAAGACATGATAACCCGACATATTACTTTTTGCAGAGAAGAAAAGGTAACGGGTTTTGTCATAGTTGAGTACCGCATCAATAGACGAAATAGACGGAATACAAATGGGCCCCGGAGGCAACCCCCTGTGACGATAAGTGTTGTAAGGCGAGTCAAATTCCTTTTGCACATTCAGAACCCTGTGAATATTCGGATTCCCAATAGCATAAATCACTGTTGGATCAGCCTGCAGCCGCCACCCGTCACGTAACCGGTTTATGTAAACGCCGGCAATAAGCGGCTTCTCATCATTTTTGTTTGTCTCCTTTTCTACTATGGAAGCCAAAATCATAACCTGAGTAGGCGTTAACCCGGCAGCACGTGCTTTTTCACGGCGGCTTTCATTCCAGAACCTTCTGTATTCCCGTATCATCCGGTCAACAAATTCCTTTGCTGTTGTATTCCAGTAAAACCGATAAGTGTTGGGGATGAACAAGGTGAGTACAGGAACAGTATCAACACCGGCTTTTACCAAATTACTACTGTCGTTCAGGAACTTCACTATATCTGCTGAGTCAGCTTCAATTTGTTTACTCACTTTACCGGCCAGTTGATAAATATCACGTATATTGTTGAAAGTAACATTCACCGGAACCTGTTTCCCTACCCGCAACATATCCACCAACTGGTTATTGGTCATACCATTTACGAGAATATAGCGGCCTGGTTTAACCAGCTCCGGCAGTTTTTTCTTCTGTGCCCACCATTCAAAATTCTTCCGGTGAACCACAAGCCCCCTGGTATAAAGAATTTCTTTAAGCTGAGCAAAATCAGCACCTGTGGGGACGTAAATGCTTACTGTCTCACCCTGTGGTGTCCACACATTGGGACTATTAATCGCCTGATAAACAAAATATCCTGAAATTACTGCCAACAATATCAAAACAAACAACAGCCGAATTACAAACCTGCCAAACCGACGGTGTCTTTTCGTTGGCGGTCCATATTTTGAATGGTAATACGCCATAGCGCTCATGTTGTTTTTCCTTTAATTTTTAGCAATAAGCTGGAGGAGGCTCTCATCGACCCACTTTCCGTTTTTCCTGTTCCACTCCTTTTTCACACCGACAACTTCAAATCTCCGGCTTTTAAAAAGTCTCAAACTTGCCAAATTTTCATTTTCGATATTGCAAAAAAGCTGATGCAAATTTAAAAAATTAAATCCATAATCAATAAGGATGTCCAGAGCCATACCGGCAAAAGATTTTCCCCGATAACTTTCAAGAAGGACAACTCCCACCCCGCCCCTGCGGTTTATTGCATCCAATGCAAACAGGTCTATCGTTCCAATTATTTTGGTTTCATTATCTTGGGCAAGTTCGATGACGAAACGCACCTGGCCTGCTGCAAACGGATCTTGTTTGTTAGCGGAGAAAACATATTGCTCCAAATCAAAGCGGGCAAAAGGCACAAATGTTTGTGAAGCATGCCAAAGCAAGACATTATTCTCCAGATTAAAGAAGAAATCAATATCCTGAAGCTCTACAGCCCTCAATCTTATGTTATCTTTTTGTAACATGGGAAAGCAAAATTGCATATTTCTATTGAATTGAGCGTATTTTTTGTCATTTTTTTTTCCATTTCCGGAAAATCAGCCATAATTTCCGGTTTTTTTGACAGGATGACCCGGAATAATTTTACATCTATCCACCCGTCACCTTTGATTATCACCTAATTTTGTTTTTATTCACTAAATTAATTTATTTTAGCCTTCTCATTTTTAACCTATGATACCACCAAGTACAGACAATAAAAGCAGCACCTCCATTAGTGTTATCAAAATTACGGGCGGGTTGGTTATCATTGGCTTCCTTTTGTGGTATTTCTCCGATATTGTAGGGTACGTGATAGCAGCTACCTTTATCGGATATCTCGGAATTCCATTAGTTAAATATCTGGATCGTGTACAGATACGGAAGTTTAGGCTACCCCATGCGTTGAATGTTGTGCTCACACTGCTACTGATGATTACCATTTTTACAGGCTTCATCATTTTGGTAGTCCCTTTAATGCTGAAACAGGCTGACGTTATAGCTTCTATCAATATCAACGCTGTCTTTTCCCACTTTCAGGAGGCTCTCGTCAGAGCACGACATTTTCTCGTTCGCTACAATATTGCCAATTCAAACACAACCTTAAGCAGTCTTTTATATGAGCAACTAAGCCACATTATTGATTTAGCGAGGTTTACCAACATTTTTTCGACTATGATAGGGACAACAGGTTCCTTTCTTATGGGTATTTTTATCATTTTATTTTTGACCTTTTATACGATGTTGCAACCGGACTTATTAAAAAACTTTATTTTAAACCTTACCCCTGCAAAATACGAACATGAACTGAGCAACGTACTTACGGACTCACGCAGGCTGCTCACACGATATACTTATGGCATTTTTGCGGAAGTAGCCATAATGATGACTTTGGAAGTGGTCGGATTGACGATTTTAGGTATTCCAAACGCCTTACTCATTGGCTTTCTCGGCGGGCTTATGAATATTATCCCCTATCTTGGCCCCCTCATAGGAGCCACCACAGGTGTTGTGCTGGCGATATTGTCACAGTTGGGAATGGGAAATTATGACAACATTGTCGGTACGGTACTTATCGTCCTCGGGGTTTTCGGTGTTGCCAACATGATAGATAACTTCGTTCTTCAGCCACAGATATACTCCAAAAGCGTGAAAGCTCATCCCGTGGAGGTTTTTCTCATCATCATTATTGGTGGTAAACTGGCCGGTATCACAGGCATGATTCTTGCTATACCTTTTTACACCATAATAAAAGTGGTGGCACGACAGTTTATGAATCACATGAGGGTCGTACAGTTCTTAACACAACGCATGTAGTTTGGCTTTTTTTAACAAAGAATGCGTAACTTTTTTTGCAAAAAAAACTATAACAGAATAATATGTAATGTTTAATCTAAAAAATTTAAACCCATGAGCAACAATAAATCACATTCAGGATTTGCCTTTTTTTCAGGCATGGTCATTGGTGCTGCCATCGGAGCCATTGCAGGCTTATTGTATGCACCCGAAACCGGCGAACAGACACGGAAAAAAGTAGCCGATAAAACCAAAGAAATGTCAGACGAGCTGCTGGATCAGTTTGACGACTTAAAAGAAAACGTAAACAAAATTCTGGAAGATGTCAAAAAAACAGGTTCCGAATTGTTAGAAGATGTCAAAACAGCCGGCACCGAAGTTTTGGAAGATGTCAAAAAAACCGGCGCCAGCGTTGTTGAAGATGTTAAAAAAGCTTCAAAAAGCTGATGGCTTTCAGTAAAAATAAACCAACCATCCGGAAGAAATTCTGAATGGTTGGTTTTTATTTAATGTTAGATGAAGAAAAAAAGAAAATACCGGATGGATAATTCGGATTTCAGACAACCCATTAAAGAGCTGATTGACGACATTAAAACTTATGTGGACCTCCGGCTGGAATACAACAAAGTAGTTTTCCGTAAGAAATCGGCGGAGATGATGGGAGGGCTGGTACTGTTCTCTATGTTGTTCGGGATTTTCGTATTCGTCCTCATGTTCTTATCCTTTGCTTTTGTCAACTGGTATGCCTCGCAGGCAGGAACCCGCATGGGCGGATTCCTTATAGTCTCCGTCTTTTACCTTTTCATTGCACTTATCCTCTTTGCTTTCAGGGAATCAATTATCTTTTCAACTATACGGAAAATTCTTGGGAAAAATCTTTCCAGCACAAAAGAGAAACAGTTTCTTGCCGGAACAAGTTTCTCCAATGAAAGAATGACCGATAAATACCTCGAACAACTAAAAGATAAGAACAGAAAGCAGGAAAACAAAATCCAACAACAATTTAATACGATAAACGAAGCTTTTAACGCAGTAAACATAGCAAAGGCTATGATAAATTCAGGTATTCAGGCTTTTGTAACCACATCAAACATAATCCGCACCGTCTTTCAGCTAACCAAACGATTAAAAGCAAAAAACAGGAAAAAATTAGAAGACTGATTTACAGCCTGTGATTTATAAGATAAGTCTTATGAACCTCTAAATCGTCATAATGTCTTTCTCCTTCACTTCAAAAAGTGTCTCTATTTTACTAATATATTTATCTGTCAGTTTCTGAATTTCATCCAGCAAATGTTTTACATCGTCTTCGGGAACCCCCTCTTTTTCCAGCTTTTTAGCATCATCATTAGCACCACGGCGTCCATTGCGAATGGCTACTTTGGCATCTTCCGTTACCTGTTTTGCTTTCTTCACTAAATCAAGCCGTCTCTCTTCCGTAAGCGGAGGTACATTAATACGAAGAATGTCGCCCTCATCTATGGGATTTAATCCCAGGTTGGCATTCATAATTGCTTTTTTAATATCATGTATTGTAGATTTATCAAACGGCTGAACAACAATGGAATGCGGGTCAGGAGTATTAATATTAGCCGTTTGTTCTATGGGAGCCTGGGTTCCATAATACTCCACTCTTATGCCACTCAGCATACCCGGGGAAGCCTTGCCTGCTCTGATTTTCTGGAACTCTTTTTCCAGATGCCGGATGGAATGCTCCATACTTTCTTTAGCTTCTTCCAAAACGAAAATTGCGTCATCGGTCATAATGATAATTTTTGTTGCACAAATTTATGAAAGTTCGACAAACAGTCGCTAAAAATTATGTTAAATATACAATGACCCTCATTAAGCATAAATTTATATTTTTGTTCAAAACAAATCGTCATGGCAGAAGCTTCGGTTATATCACTTCAGGAATTATCGGTTTTTCAGAAAAACAAACTTGTTTTGGCTCATGTAAACCTACGGGTTGAGCAGGGAGAATTTGTTTATCTTATCGGGAAAACCGGAAGCGGAAAGTCGAGTCTGCTACAAGCCATTTTTGCAGAATTACCGGTCGAAGCAGAGGAAGCAACGGTTTGTGACTTTGACTTATTAAATCTGAAAAAAAACAAGATTCCTTTCCTGCGTCGAAAAATGGGTATTATTTTTCAGGATTACCGTCTTCTTGAAGACCGAACTATTGAAGACAATCTCCTTTTTGTGCTGAAAGCCACAGGCTGGAAAGAGAGCAAAACCATCAGCAAGCGGGTTATGGAAGTTATGTCGGATGTGGATTTAATAGCCAAGTTGAAAGCGCGGCCTCATCAACTGTCGGGGGGCGAGCAGCAGCGTGTCGCCATGGCCCGGGCATTACTGAATAATCCCGAACTTATTCTTGCCGATGAACCTACGGGAAATCTTGACCCGCAGACCTCCAACGAAATTATGCGCCTGCTTTTTAAAATCTGCGGGGAAGGTCGGGCGGTAATTATGGCAACCCACAACTACAACCTGATTCATAAGTTTCCCGGACGGGTGGTTAAATGTGAGGAAGGCAGTATTATCGACTCAGACAATAAGCTCAATTAGTTTTTCCACATTATCTCCGTTCACATAGATGGTTTGCAGATGGGCCTGCCGCTCAAATTTCAAGGCTGCCGTAAATGGTTTTTTCATAAGCCCGGTGAGTTGAATTTTCATTTCAGGAATCCCGTTTGTAAGCACACACAACTTATCCAAATTACTACCACTGAGCATTTTATCGTTTGTAAGCACAAACCTCCCGTTATAAAGAGCATTCAATAGTTTAAGTTTTAAACCTGTAGCCTGGTTTGTGAAAAAAATATTCACGTGTGCATTTCTTATTAAGTTGTTGAGCAGGTCATCAGAAGGGTTGGCAATCAACTCAACCAAAGGGTACTCAGCCACCAGCCGCCACAAAGACCGTGGTGGGTTAAGCCCGGCAATTTTAAACGGAATTTTTGAACGCCTAAACACCTCATTCAAAAGTGTGGTAACAGCATTAATATTTTCCGGTACGGACAAATTGCCATGATACAAAACATATTTCCCCTGCCCGGTTATACTTCTGACAACCGAATAAGGATGAAAAGCAGGCACATAGACCACTGACTTATATTTTGAAGAAAAATAATTGTAATCCGTATGGGAAATAGCCAGTATAAAATCGGCTTTTGTCAGAATCTGTTCATATTTTTTCAGCTTAACCGCTTCATTAAAAAAATAGTACTTTTTAAACAAATCCGATTCAGCGCGCGAAAGATTTCTATAATATTCGTGCTCAATATTGTGTGCCCTTACTATAAGTCTCCTGCGTTTAAGTCTTTTTTCGAGCAAAAGCCCGGTAGTATGCAACCCCTCCATGATAATCGGATAATCATCTTTAAGCAAGTTGCTAATAAGATATTCTGAAATACGTGTTTCGATAATGTAAGGATTGCTTTTAAAAAGATGTTTTTTGGAAATATCGCGTCTGTAATAATGAACCTGATGGAAAATTTCTTCCAGTTCCGGGACTTGCTTTCTACCATACACAAAGCAATGGAGATGTACTTTTACACCATGTTCGGCCAGCGCTTTGGCTTTATAAAAAACATCGATGACACCACCATAATTTGCCGGATAAGGCACATCAAACGAAATAATATGTACATGAAGTTCAGATATATTTTGCATAAATCTTTTTCAATTTTATCGACTCGTTTTCCCAGCAGAGTTCACGGGCGGCTTTTTGTGTGTTCCGCCTCCATTGCAGCAGCTTTTCAGGCCGGGAAAAAATCTCATTTACTTTCTGTGCTATATGCTGCGGCTGATGGTCAGGGATAAAATCACCAACCTGATAAGTATCAATTATCTTCCTTATCTCTACCAAATCGGAAGCCAAAACAGGAATGCCGGCATAAAGATAATCAAAAATTTTGTTGGGAAGGCTGAACCTGTAGTTCATATTTGTATCCTTGTCCAGTGACAATCCCAGGTCGGTGGCAGCAGTGTATTGCATTAGCGTTTCATAGGGCTGGCGTGGTTTAAACAAAACCTTTTGCTCCAAATGCCATTGTTTTACATTCTCTTTTAAAATAGTGATGACATCTCCCCCA
The DNA here is from genome assembly GCA_964386145.1 of uncultured Lentimicrobiaceae bacterium. Classification (GTDB taxonomy): domain Bacteria; phylum Bacteroidota; class Bacteroidia; order Bacteroidales; family F082; genus Sulfidibacterium. The sequence goes on from CAYLSW010000001.1 coordinate 17,211, forward strand.
CCGACAATAAACAAAACAGCATCCTCAATAAAGCGCATGGCTTCTACCATCTCTTCGGCTCCACGCCTGATGTTGATACCTGAACCCTGTAAAATCAAGATTTTTTTATCCTCCGGCATGGAGAGGGAAGCCCGGCTTTTTTTTTCAATTTTTTCTGCGGTTTGCGGAACGTTTCTGATCACCACAGGGCGTATCCCATACTCCTCAGCATAGAGGTCTGCAATAGAATCGTTTACCGTAATCACATCCTTCAGTCCGGGGAAAATCCATCGCTCCACCAGCTTCCATATTTTTCGTTTGAGGTGGCTATTTTCCAATTCGGGGACACCGGTAAAATACTCATGACTGTCATAAACCAATGGGATACGCCTTAATTTCGACACGAGATAATTGGGCAACAATGTGTCCAGATCATTGGAAACCAGCAGTCCTGATTTATGAAACAGCAGAAAGAAAAAAAGCCGAATCTGGAAACAGGCGTAAAATGCGGGGCCTTTTTCAAACAGCAGTTTCATCCGGTGCACAGGATAGGGACGTGTATCCATGCGGGGACTGTTGTGCATTCTCCGGCCAACCAAAACAAGATCGAACCCCATTTCGTGCAACGACAGGCAGACCTTTTTTACCCGCTGGTCAGTGGCCAGGTCATTAATAACAGAAACTATCACTTTGCATCCCAAATCTTTCGAGGTTGAAACTTTAAATAAAAATCGTTATTCCAGGCAAAAATTACCTACTGCACAAAAATAAGGAAAGCACCAATGCCGAGACAATCTTTTCCGGCCAAAAACTGACCCAACCGGGTTAATCTATTATCTTTGCTTTTTTATTTTAGAAACGAATGAAAAAATTATACCGTGTCTTAGCCTACGTATTCCCTTACTGGGGCCATTTGCTTGCCAACCTGATTTTCAACATCATTACTATTGTCTTTTCTCTGTTTTCGCTTGCGTTACTCATTCCATTTCTAAATCTGCTTTTTGGCATGAACAAGCTGGTTACGGCGAAGCCTGCATTATTTTTTAGTACCCATTCGGCGTTAAATTATCTGAACTATTATATCAGCCAGATTATCATCCATCAGGGCAAATTACAAGCTTTGGTCTTTATTTGCATCGTCATTCTTATTTCCTTTTTCTTCAAAGACATCGGGCGGTATTTTGCCATGTATTTTATCACTTCGGCTCGTTCCGGAGCCATTCGGGGTGTTCGCGATGACCTATACGCCAAGTTGCTTATTCTACCACTGTCATACTATACAAAAAATAAAAAAGGCGATTTGATTACCCGTATCACTTCTGATGTGCAGGAATTGGAAATATCCATTCTCAATTATATCGAAGTACTGGTTCGCGATCCGCTGACCATCATTGCTTATCTTGCCTTTATGATTAGCCTGAGCTTGAAACTCAGTATATTTGTTTTGGTAATTTTGCCGGTTACCGGAATATTTATCGGTACCATTGGGAGAAACCTTAGGAAAAATTCTGTCATTCTTCAGAACCTGTTTGGCGGCCTTATGTCCATTATCGAAGAAACTCTTTCCGGCTTGCGGGTGATCAAAGGATTTAATGCCATTCCGTATTTCAACAAGCGTTTTGTTGCCATGGATAAGGTCTATTACCACAAGCAGGTCAGTGTAAACCGTCGTCGGGATCTCTCCTCACCACTAAGTGAATTTTTGTCCTCGCTTGTTATTGTTGTTATTCTGTGGTTTGGCGGACAGATGGTTATTTCTCCACATTCTACTATTCAAGCAGCTGATTTTATTACTTTTATTGTTGTCTTCTCACAAGTAATTACCCCGGCTAAATCGCTTTCGCAGAGCTATTTCAACATAAGAAAAGGGCTTGCTTCCGCCGACCGTATTTTTGAAGTATTGGATGCCAAAGAGGTCATTGTAGAAAAACCCGACGCCCTGCCCATCAAATCTTTTAAAAAAGAAATCCGCTTTGAGCATGCCTTTTTTAAATACCAAAAACATTATGTTATAAAAGACATTGACATACTTATTCCCAAGGGGAAAATGATTGCTATTGTGGGAGAATCAGGTGGTGGAAAATCAACCATTGTAGATCTGCTACCGCGATTTTACGATATTACCAAAGGTCGTATTCTGCTGGATGGCCATGACATCAGAGAATATAAAATAACTGATTTGCGGAGACTTATGGGTATTGTCTCACAGGACAGTATTTTGTTTAACGACACTGTTTTCAACAACATCGCCTTTGGAATGACCAACATTTCACAGGAAGCTGTAGAAGAAGCGGCAAAAGTTGCCAACGCACATGATTTCATTATGAAAATGGAAAAAGGCTATCAAACCAGTGTAAGAGATCGGGGAGTGATCCTTTCCGGCGGACAACGCCAACGGCTGAGCATAGCACGGGCAGTCCTGGCCAATCCTGACATATTGATTTTGGATGAAGCGACCTCTTCTTTAGACACAGAAGCTGAACGGCTGGTACAGGATGCACTTTCAAAAATCATGAAGAACAGAACCACACTGGTGATTGCTCACCGGCTTTCCACCATCCGCGATGCCGACGAAATCATTGTCATGCAAAAAGGTGAGATAGTAGAACGCGGCCCCCATGAATTATTGGTAAACCAAAACGGTATTTATAAACGGCTACAGGATTTGCAATCGTTTAAATGATATTGCCTGTTTACAGCACTGGTACCTCATTCAAAACAGAAAAGCCATCTACCCGAAAGTAAATGGCTTTTTTAATTCAACTACCGGAAATGTCTATTTCTCATCCATAAAGGGATACCGGTAATCGGTAGCCGGAATAAAAGTTTCCTTAATGGTTCGCGGACTTACCCAACGCATAAGGTTCAGGCTGGAGCCCGCCTTGTCGTTGGTTCCCGAAGCACGTGAACCACCAAAAGGCTGCTGGCCTACAACGGCTCCGGTAGGTTTGTCGTTGATATAAAAGTTGCCGGCAGCATTTACCAGTTTTTTAGTAGCCATATCCACGGCAAAACGGTCATCCGCAAAAACAGCACCGGTCAGTCCGTAAGGTGAAGTACTGTCAAGAATATCCAGTGTTTCTTCGTACTTATCGGCATCATAAACATAAAGCGTCAGTACGGGGCCGAAAAGTTCCTCTTCCATGGTAACATAATGTGGATCCAACGCACGGATAACCGTAGGTTCAATAAAATAGCCTTCTGACTTGTCATATCCGCCACCCACAATAATTTCAGCATCAGCATCCTTTTTGGCATTGTCAATAAATACAGCAAGCTTGTCGAAGCTGGCCTCATCAATCACAGCCGTCATAAAATTAGTAAAATCTTCGGGGCTACCCATTTTTATACTTTTCACCTGCGCTACCATTATTTCTTTTACGTCATTCCACAAGTTATCAGGAATATAAGCCCTGGAAGCAGCCGAACATTTCTGTCCCTGAAACTCAAAGGCACCTCTTACCAAAGCTGTGGCTACCTGGTCGGCATGGGCTGTTTTGTGAACCATCACAAAGTCTTTGCCTCCGGTTTCGCCTACAATACGGGGATAGGTTTTGTATTTGGCAATATTCGTTCCGATGGTTTTCCAAATATGCTGAAAAACGGCGGTAGAACCTGTAAAGTGAAATCCGGCAAAATCGGGATGTTCCATGACAATTTTGCCACCTACCGGACCCGAAACAAACACCAGATTGATGACGCCGTCTGGCAACCCGGCTTCCATAAAAATATCCATGATGACCTTGGCAGAATAAACCTGTGTGTTTGAACATTTCCAAACTACCACATTACCCATCAATGCAGGAGCACCGGGAAGGTTTCCGGCAATAGAAGTAAAGTTGAAAGGTGTCAGCGCATACACAAAACCCTCCAGAGGACGGTATTCCAGACGATTCCAGATACCCTTGGAAGAAGCAGGTTGCTGACTGTATATTTCTGTCATGTATTGCACGTTGAAACGAAAAAAGTCAGCCAGTTCACAAGCAGCATCAATTTCGGCCTGAAAAACAGTTTTCGACTGTGCCAACATAGTGGCAGCATTGATTTTGGCGCGGTATGGACCACTAAGCAGGTCAGCAGCACGCAAAAAGATGGCGGCACGTTGCTCCCAAGGCATGTTATGCCAGGTTTTTCGGGCTTCGAGGGCTGCATCAATTGCCATGGTGACATGGGAAGCATCGCCTTTGTGATAATAGCCCAGCGTATGTTGCAGTTCGTGGGGCGGATGAATAGCCACTTTCTCACCAGTGGTAACCTGTTTGCCGCCAATGACCATGGGAATTTCAAGCTCCTCCGATTTCATTTTTGCCAATATGGCTTTGAGCTCGGCACGCTCCGGTGAACCGGGTCTGTAGCTCAACACAGACTCGTTGTATGCTTTTGGAACACTCTCGAGATTGCTGTACATTGTATTAATTTTTTAAGGTTTAAGAAACTAAATTTATTACAGGCAAAAATAGGAATAATTTTGGCTTTGTTAAACTTAACTATTCTGGATTTCAGCTTGAATAAGTAGAATCCAACTTACTGATTTATAGTGATGTACCACTATAAAAATAGATTAACATTATTTAGTACTTTTTAACTCCGGAAGGTGGACAATAACGGAATTCCCGATAGTACATTTGCACATTAATCTTAAAAAATTAGAATCATGAAAAAAGTATTATTATTATTTGTCATGGTGTTTGCTTTTAGCCTGACACAGGCTAACAACCATGCCGTCGTAAAAACCATCACAAGTCAGAATACCACTCTGCAAAACAGCTCTATGAATATTTTAGGGCTTAACATGCTAACAATACCTGCCGTTCAATTGGAGGCTGTTACAGATATCGGAATTCTACACTTCGGCCATCATGCAAAAAAGACTAAACAACCCAAGACTGACAAGAAATCGAAGGCAAACAAAACCAGACATCACAGATCAGAAAGATGGGGACACCATCATAACAAAAAAGAAAACAAAAAATAATTGAGCCACTGTTTTGGGAAAGCGGTACTTTCAGCTACCGCTTTTTTTATGCAGTTTCCAGTACTTTTCTAACCAATTCAAACACGGTAATCTCTGGTGGGCAGTTGAAACGCAATGGAATACCGGATACACCTGCTCCCGGACTGGTATAGCCTGTCATGCCGTTTTGCTGCCACAATCCACGCACGCGCTCCCGCTTTCCCTTTTGGTGACTAATAATCGGAAAGCCGCCCGGAAGACAGATTTGACCTCCATGGGTATGCCCACACAAATAAAGCCTGAAATGATTTTCTGCAGCTATGTCACTCATCTCGCTCGTATGCGACAAAGCAATGGAGAACTCTTTTGCATCGTTTTCCAAAGCATGTAAGACCATATCAGTATAAAAATAAAAGGTATCGTCGGTGCCGTTAATACGAATACGCTGGTCCTCTTTTTCTATTTGAACCGACTCGTTAACCAAAAATCGCAAGCCGAGTGGCTCCAGCAACTCTACCATTTTGTAAGAATCGTGATTCCCCAAAACAGCCAATATTCCCTGCTCCGGACGGATGGCCGACAACAGTTTGTTCAAAGCCGGAAGTATTTGTCTGAAACTTCCCGCGATGTCTTTTCTGAAATCGCCGGTTATAACACACAAGTCAAAATCAAGCGGCTTTATTTTCCGGATCAGAATGTCTTCAAGCCCTTCAATGGCATCGATATGTAAATCGCTTAACTGCAATATTTTGAACCCATTGAAAGCCGGTGGCAAATCCTCAAATGACAGCTTAAGTTTTTTTACTTCAATATTTTTGGCGTTGGCATTACCTCTTTTGTACCATCTTGTCAACCGGAGCAAAAGCTTAAAAAACCACAACAGTCGCTCAAACAATGACCAGTTGCTTCTGGACTTTTTACCACTGCGTTTGTATTTGAAACGAAAAGCCTCCTGCGTAGCCCGCACCGAAGCCCAGATAATACGTGCTTCTTTCTCCTTTTGATGAAGCGGATAATCGTGCATGGCCATTTTGTTTTGTCGAAAGTACAAAAATAATACAATGACTGTGTCAGGCCTTATGCTGAAAAAAAGAAGCTAAAAGAACTACCCGGGGCAAAGCCCCGAGGTATCACAAGGATTTTTTTTCTTTCCGACCCGGAGAATCGGAGAATTAAACCACGATCTTCTCGTCCGCCAAAGCGGAACGCAAAGGAGAATTAAATATCTGATTTAGTCCGAATCAATTTAATTCATACCTTAGTCGTTCGTTGTTTGCTTTATCCTGCCGGGAAGTTGATACTTTTTTGTTTTTTCTGTAAGTAAAGATACTTTCCACCGACTAAAGCAGTACAATTTTTCAAATTCAAATTTCAACACAACTGAAATGAAAAAAGAAAAAAAATGGATAAAGGTGCTGGACAATGCTTCGGAGCTGCACGAAAACCGTGTTATGACAGTAACTGCCGACCATACAGATATTTGTCTGAGTCGTTTTGAAGGAAAAGTCTGCGCCCTCGACAACAGATGTCCTCACCAGGGCGGGCCACTTGGTGAAGGCAGCATCGAAAACGGCCTGTTGCGCTGTCCCTGGCACGGCTGGGATTATCACCCCTGTACCGGCAAAGCGCCGGGATTCGATGATGGTGTTGAACCCATTGAAGTAAAAACAGAAAACAACAAAATTTACGTCGCCCTGGAGAGAGAGGAAGAGCATAAAGTAACGGTCAGCGACATCATGGTAGAAACCATGGTAAATTGGGGTGTGGACACGGTCTTCGGAATGGTGGGCCATTCCAACCTCGGATTGGCAGATGCTTTTCGCCGCAGGGAAAAGCAGGGAAGGCTGCGCTACTTCGCCATCCGCCACGAAGGTGCTGCTGCTTTTGCCGCTTCAGCTTATGGAAAACTCACCGGAAAACCGGCTGCTTGTTTTGCCATTGCCGGTCCGGGCTCTACCAACATGTATACCGGCATGTGGGACGCCAACGTGGATCGTGCACCACTGCTAGCCTTAACCGGACAAGTAGCAACACAAATAGTAGGAACCGGAAACTTTCAGGAGGTGGATCTGGTACGGGCTTTCAGCACGGTAGCCGGATTCAATCACCGGGTGCAACACGACAGCCTGCACGCCGAACTCATGAGTCTGGCCATCAAGCATGCCCTGCTGGACCGTACGGTTTCACACCTTACTTTTCCCGATGAGGTTCAGACACTTCCTGCCGGAGAGGAAAAAGCACAGACCTCAGAAAACCGCATAACCTTGCTGAAAATGGCACCGCCGGAAGCAGCCCTGCAAGAAGCAGAAAAAATGCTTTTACAAAGCCAACGACCGGTTATCATTGTGGGACACGGCGCACGCTTCAGTATGGATAATATCATCCGGCTTGCCGAAGTGCTGAAAGCACCAGTGCTGACTACTTTCAAAGCCAAAGGTCAGATTTCGGACCACCATCCGCTGGCCGGCGGAGTGCTGGGAAGAAGCGGAACACCGGTGGCTTCCTGGCTTATGAACGAATCGGACCTGTTGCTCGTACTGGGAGCTTCTTTTTCAAATCACACCGGCATTACCGATAAAAAACCTTTGATACAGGTGGATTCCGACCCTCTGGCACTGGCCAAATTTCATGCGGTTGACACGCAGGTACCCGGAGATGTTGCAGTGGCCGTTGAAATGTTCATAAAGGACTTAAAAGGACAAATCACAACTACTGATCAAACCGGAGATATTGCTTCCCGCTGGAGAATCTGGCGTACCGAAAAAGCAAAACGGCTGAAGGAATATCACGGAAACGGACTTGGAGCCATCCATATTTTCGATGCCCTGAACCAACTTGCTCCCGAAAATGCCGTTATGACAGTGGATGTGGGAAACAATGCTTATTCGTTCGGGCGCTACTACGAAAGTAAAAACAACACGTTTCTCATGTCAGGCTATCTCGGTTCCATTGGATTTGCCCTCCCCGCAGCAATCGGTGCCTGGGCAGCCACAGGAAATGAACGCCCCATCATAGCAGTGGCCGGCGATGGTGGCCTCGCCCAATACCTTGCCGAAATAACCACCTTGGTAAAATACCAAATGAATGTAAAAATTATACTGCTCAATAACAATGAGCTGGGGAAAATATCCAAAGAACAACGTTCCGGCCACTTTGAAGTATGGAAAACCCAACTTACCAACCCGGATTTTGCTACTTTTGCCGGTTCTTGCGGAGCATTGGGTCTAAAAGCAGACAACCCGGAGAACCTGTTCGAGAGAATGCAGCAACTGTTTGCCCATAACGGCACCGCATTATTGGAGATAAAAACCGATGTTTCTCTACTATGAAAAATCCACAAGTTGAAAATAAAGACTGAAAAAATTGCTTCATGCAGATAAAAACACAAACCATAAACATAAACCTGGCTGAAGCTGTCAGGGATGGCTTTTCAAAAAGTCCTAAAAGTATATCTTCCATGTTTTTGTACGATACGGAAGGCGACCGGCTTTTTCAGGAAATCATGAAAATGCCCGAATACTACCTCACTCGTTGTGAAGAAGAAATTTTTCACTTTCAGAAAGAGGAAATCCTACAGGAAATGCGGGCATTTGATGACTCTTTTAACCTGTTGGAATTTGGTGCCGGCGACGGAAGTAAAACCAAAATTCTACTCCGTTATCTGCTTGAAAAAGGTGCCGGCTTCACCTACTATCCCGTGGATATTTCAGGACATATTTTGTCAGAACTTGCATACAGCCTGCTTGAAGAGATGCCATCGCTGAAAGTGCATCCCATGCATTTTGAATACTTCGATGCCATAAGAGAAACAACTCATCTGAACCACCGGCGAAATATCACACTTTTCCTGGGCTCAAATATGGGAAACTTTACACACGAACAAGCCGTTGATTTTTACAAAAATTTTGCCCATGAAAGCAAAGCCGGCGACCTCTTGTTTGTGGGTATTGACCGCCGCAAAAATCCGGATATCATCAGCCAGGCCTACGACGACCCACAAGGCATTACGGCAGCTTTCAACCTGAATCTGCTGCGCCGTATGAACCATGAGTTGGGTGCCGGTTTTGATTTGAAGGCTTTCAGGCACTACACTTTTTACGAGCCGGTCAGCGGCGAAGTACGTAGTTATCTGGTCTCTCAGAGAGATCAACAGGTACATTTTGAAGCACTTGATACACAATTTTTCTTTGCAAAAAACGAACTCATCCATACGGAAATATCCAAAAAATACAGTCCGGAAGAAATAGCCCGACTGGCCAAAGATACAGGATACAAAGTGGTCCGCCATTTTACGGACAGCCGCCGGTACTTTTTGGATAGCCTATGGGAAATCATATAGTCCTTGCCGTTATTATTTCCGTAAGGAATCGGACGGCACCACGTCTAATGAAGTAAAAGAAACAAAATTAAAATAGAGAAATAATGAAAGCAATCTGGAACAACAAAGTAATTGCCGAGAGCAACAAGACCATCGTCGTGGAAAGGAACCACTATTTCCCTCCCGAATCCATCAAAAAGGAATTTTTTGAAGAAAGCAGCACCCACACCACCTGTCCATGGAAAGGAGTAGCCTCTTATCGCACTGTAATTGTAGACGGAAAGCAAAATCGTGATGCAGCCTGGTATTACCCCGCCCCGAGAGAACTTGCTAAGGGCATCGAAAATTATGTGGCCTTTTGGAAAGGCGTAACCATTGTTGAATAAAAACGTTTATGAAGAACAGGAATCGTAAAAATTTCCTGTTTCAAAATACGGACTAAATGAAAACAACCCTGACAAAAGCAGTCGCTGTTAACCATTGGCAGGCCTTGCGCATTGACCCGCAAAAGTTAAAAGCTGACGCAGAAAATCTGCATCAGGCCATACAACTTGTTGCTATGGCAGGCAAATATTTCATCCCCGAAACTGCCGACGACAGCCACACTGCCTCTATCTGGATAGTAGACAAAGAGCTGCAACACGGCGGTCGCATACATGGTGAAAAACAGGATTTCATGGTAGGGCTCAGCTATCCGGATTTTGCACTTCAGCTGCTCACAACGGATTTGGAGATAATGTCAGCATTTCCCCTGAACGGGAAAACATTTGCAGAAGCCTTTCAATGGCTGAGGAACCAGTTAAAAATGCAGGAATTGGATGCCGCTAAGCTACTGCCCAAAATGCATTTCGACATACCCGATCATGCTATCAAACACGGAAAGCCCTTCCGGGTAGAAAACTTTGAGTATATGCAAGAGTTGGCGCACCACCGAACCAACGGGCATATACTACATCGATACTTTCGGCAACTGCTGCATCGCGACGAAGAAATTCTCATCTGGCCTCACCATTTCGATGAAGGACTGTATCTTCCATTTACTTTTGAAGGTGAAACGCCAACGACCTCCGTTAGTTTCGGCCTGGCCATGCCCGACTTTTACTATCCTGAACCTTATTTCTACATAACCGCTTTTCCCCAAGCGGAGAAGACAGCCCGGAAAGATGTAAATATCGCCTCTCCTGGGCATTGGCACCGGCAGGATTGGCTGGGACAAGTGTTGGAAACGCATTTTATCATTCAGGCCGGCACAACAGCTTCCGAACAGGCCGGGCTTGCACTGAATTTTCTTTATCAGGCCATAAACAATGCGCTAAAAATAGTTGGTAACGACCGGGAAATTTAAAACTAAAAAAAATGGAACTGACTTTAATTCTGGCACCACTAAGTTTTCTTTCGGGTATTGGTCTGATTATTCTTTCCACCTCACGGCGCTACATCGAACTGATTCGACAATTGCAACACATCATTGAAGGTGACATCAAATGTTCCGGCGAATTCATGGTTTTGCAAAAAAAACGTATTTGGATGTTTAAATGGTCTCTAAGCCTGCTTTATCTCTGTGTGGGCTTTGTACTCGTGGGCAGCCTGGCAGGAGGGATCAGCCTCGGGGGGATCACTTTTACCACTCCCCTGCTCTATGGTGCAGTGATTCTCTCCGTCATAAGTGCGCTGGCTGCCATTATTATCCTGATAAAAGAGTCGTTTGTCTCGGCAAGTCTCATCAACGAACAACTGAAAGAAACCTGAAAATACCTGTCTGCACCGAACTACCTGTATGTGGAAAGTATCAATACATAAAGTTATAAATTCGTAAGCAAATCATAACTCATCTCGATCCCTATAAAAATTAAAGTATTTCTTTTATTCTTCAAAAAACTTCTCATAATCAGGATAGTGCAGCCGATTTACCGCCACTTCGTGAGAAAAAGTAAAATAGACAATGTCACTTTCGGCACACAATTCATTCTCGGGGCCGAACAATTCCACATGTATATTTGCAAGATTACGATGTTGGTCTGTCAGCTTTGCTCTGAGTCTGATAATACCTTTATCAGTGGAAACAGGCTTTTTATAATGAATATTCATTGTTGAGGTAACACCAGCTGTTTTTAACTTTATCTGCACCAGCCACGAAGCAATTTCATCCATCAGAGTTGCCTGGATACCCCCGTGAAGTACGTTATAATATCCCTGAAAATAGTCTTTTGGCTCCCATTCAGAAATCATGTATTCACCATCCTCCGCAAAAACCATTTGCAGACCATTGAGGTTATGGGGTGAGCAGCCAAAACACTGGTAGCCCTTCATTTTTTTATACGGATTGCTGATTTTTTTCATTACTTTCATTATTAATTTACCACTATTATGACTGCTTCACAGTGCCATAGACTGATTATAGGGTACGGGACAAAATTAATACTTTCTTGTACAAGCACAAAAAAAACAGGCCGGAAGTTTTTACCTTACCGACCCGAATCAACCAAAATCAATCTTTTCAAATTTACACCGGCCAAAGTGTAAATAGTTTTATTGACTAGCAAGATATATGCCACTAATTACAATCTTTTGAAAACAAACTTTCTATAAATACATTTAGCAAAATGAAGCATCAAAACAAGAATCTGTTTAACTGAATCCGTAGAAAAAAAGAAATAATTTCCACATTCGTAATCTGTACCGGAAGTAACATCAAGATTTATGATAAAAAACGAGATATGATATCTTCCAAAATCCTGAATAGCAAGTTATTTTTCCCAAAACAGGACTGTCCTTCCCGTTTTGGGAAAAATCAGGAAACTATTACAACGCCTAAGTTTAAGCATACCAATGTTTTCCATTTATTTGTAGTGGTGCGGTTTAATTATTGCTATATTTGCTTATAAAAGATCGCTATTTATTAAAGTAATAAAACAATGAAAACGAAAAAAATTATCCTCATAGCAGCACTGTTGTTGATGGCAGGACTTGTATTTCAGTCATGCAACAAAGGCCCTGAGCCCGTCAATGGGTCTCCGATGGACAATTTAAAAGTTCCGGATGGATTTAAGTTTGAATCAACACGTATAGAAGACATTACCATCAATATGCCTTCCACTGTTGATTTCAGTAATGACAAAAGCCGCTTCAACATTTACACAGATGACCCGACCAAAGGCGGAAAGTTTATTACGGCTGGCAGCTTTGACAAAAACGGTCAGTGGTCAGGTAAAATTCGTATTCCTACTGCATTGGATTCCATTTTTGTTCAAAGCATTGCAGGCAGCCGGAAAGTCGGATTGAATGAGCAAAGCGTAAAAAGCAGCGGTGTTATCATTAATTTTGGAGATAATTATGGAACAACCCCGCCCGACACCATTCCCACGCAAACAAAATCGGCTTACTTCTCTCATCACAGCGCTGGAAAGTACAAAGCTATGCGTATTAACAACCTGGTGCAGAATGCTGATTTCGAGAGCAATGACTTTGGTACTATCCCCGGCTGGTCCAGCTACCATCCGGTAGATGGAAAATGGTACTTCACCAATTATTATAACCAGAAAATGGAATGGCATAACGATGGCGGAAATCACGTTATTCGTACACCCTTACAAAACAGCAGAATCTATTTTGGCGGTGCTTCCCAGATGGTTGCAGCCAATCCGGGCGACCTCATTACGTTTTCGGCAGACATTAAATCAACAGGAAACACAAGGACTTTATACTCCTGGCTATACCTCATTCCCAAAAATGCCGCCAACCAGCCATTGGCTTATTACTGGGTATTTTACAGATATCCTTCTCACAGCTGGACAACAAAAACCATTGCTGCTACCATGCCCGCCGGAACGGTAAAAGTTCAGGCTCTTTTCTGGAACTGGGATTACGACAGAAATTCTTCCATCTATTATGATAACGCAGTGGTAACCGGCCCTATAAAAGATTCAGATGGCGATGGTGTAGATGATGATATGGACGATTATCCCAACGATGCTTCCCGTGCTTTCAACGTATATTACCCCAACCAGAGCGACTGGGGAACAGTCGTATTTGAAGATTTGTGGCCTGGGAAAGGCGACTATGACTTTAACGATCTGGTTTTGGATTATCATTTTAAATCAGTTTTGAACTCCTCAAATCAGCTGGTTGAATTTTTTACCGACTACTCCGTACGCGCTGTCGGTGCCAGCCTGAAAAACGGATTTGGCTTTATGCTCGGCGGTGACCCGGCCAACGTAGCTTCTGTAACCGGTACCCACTACACCGAAAACTACATCCACACAAACGCAAACGGTACCGAGCAGGGACAAACCAACACCGTCGTTATTCTGTTTGACAACGCTTTCAGAAATATCGGTAATTCAGGATCTGCTTTTATCAACACCAAAGAAAACGTCGCTTATGTTAATCCCGACACCAGCCAGCTACATGTTCTTTATTCTACTCCCGTATCTGTAAACACAACCGGGACAGCACCCTACAATCCTTTCTTGATTGTCAATGGAGAACGGGGAAAAGAGGTTCATCTCGCCGGACAGAAGCCTACTGATTTGGTTAACAATTCCTATTTTGGTACTTACGCTGATGCTACAGACCCCGTTACCGGAAAATATTACCAGACCAAAAACAACCTGCCCTGGGGACTTGACCTGCCCGTTTCCTTTGCCTATCCGGTGGAACAGGTTAACATTCTCAGCGCCTACAATTATTTCGGTCAGTGGGCCGAATCGGGCGGAACCGATTACCCCGATTGGTATATGGATAAACAGGGCTACCGTGTAAGTTCCAATATTTATACACCACCTGCAAAATAACAATAGTTCGGTAATTTTTCGTTCTCGCAAAGACGCCAAGACGCGAATACTTGTTTCACAATAAGTTACACTTATTGTGAAACAAGTACAACTGATTGAAAATCAGGTTAATAAAATTATTACCGGAGTATTGAAATAAAGTAGTTTGTTTTCATTGTTTAAAAGCCTGTTCTGTAGAATAGAACAGGCTTTTTTGTGTGTTATAACAGAATGTATATCCGCATGATTTCGGTAAACCCGCTTACTTTACTATGGGATGATCTTGATGAAACTGTGCCAGCCGCTCATTCAACAAAGGAAGTTGCTCATGTTTTACCAGAGACGTGCAAGCCCTGATACCCTCTTTGTGCTCGCTTCCGGTAATCAGAAGAGAAATAGCGCTGATGCCATAAAATGCTAACTCATGCAACAATGTTTCCGCATCAAGTCCGGGATAAGAGAATGTAAAATAAAAACCATCGGCTATTGGCTGGTCAATATCTGTATCATAAACGATATTGAAGCCATTATCCAAAAACATTTTTTTCATCTCCATTGCCTTTACACCGTAATCTTTTACATACTCAACAAAGTTAAACCTACCTTCATTGGCGGCTTTCAATACAGCTGTAATGGCATACTGTGCCGAATGTGAAGTTCCGGAGCTTAGCGGATAGAGTGTTTCGTAAATCAGCGAATAGCCCAGATTATCCGTAGTATAATAACGGAGAAGGTCAGGCAGGCTCATGGTAAATAAATGGTCGGAGATGGCCATCATCCCGATACGCTCACCGGCATAGCTGAAAATTTTAGAACTGGAAACAAACAAAATATAATTTTTTGAATATCTGGCCACAGAAGGCTGGTAAGGAGGTTTCCCGGGTTGAGAATAGTCTTTACGGAAGTCCATACCAAAATAAGCCAGGTCTTCCAGAATAGCCACATTGTATTTATCAGCCATTTCGCCAATAATTTGCAACTCTTCCTCAGTAAAACATATCCAGGACGGATTGTTGGGATTGGAATACAAGACTGAATGAAATCTTCCAGTTTTAAAATAGGATTCCAATTTGATTTTTAATTTTTTGCCACGGTAATTATACACATCGAAACTTTCGTAGCGAAGGTTCAGCACTTTGTGCTGCATTTTATGTACCGGAAAACCGGGATCAATAAAAAGTGTGGAATCCTGATGCCGGTTCGTGCGGCTCATGCATAAAAAAGCAGCAAATCCACCTTGCATGGAGCCAACAGTCGGGATACATCCCTCCGGATTCACCTGAACATCCATAAAGAGTTTCAAAAATCGCGAAAACTCTTCTTTCAGAACCTGTAAGCCCTGAATATTGGGATAAATTGCGGCAACCCCTTTCTTTAGGGCATCAATCTGTGCCTCAACACCAATTGGAACAGGAGGCAGCCCCGGAACTCCCATCTCCATACGGATAAATTCGTCACCGGTGGTCTTTTCAATTTCGTCCACCAGCCTTTTAATTTCACGGATGGTAGCTTTACCAATGGAATGGAGTCCGCTCTCTTTTAATTTTTGGTCAACAATGTGATAATTTATCGGAGTATTTTTCATAATTTGAGTATTAAAGCTGTAAAATCACATATCATTTCCAGCCCGAAAAGGCTGTTTTGAAATGCAGTCCAAAATTACGAATAATTCCCTAAAAGAAAAAGGGCTTAGGGGAGTTGAAAACACTTCTTTGCTTGCAAAAGCCATCGAAAATCCGGAAGTCCCTAAGGTACTGAAAATGAAATACCACCTATTTTGCAATCCTGATACGTGCATCCACAGCCACTACCTGTCGTGTATTTCCCAGCAGCGGATTCAAATCCATTTCGACAATTTCCGGGGCTACCTTAACCAGCGCCGAGAGTTGCACTAAAACTCCGGCAAAAAGAGCTTCGTCGACGCCTTCCATTCCACGTACGCCCTGAATGATTTTGTAGCTTTTCAGCTTTTTCAATTCAGCGAGGGCTTTCTCTTTACCCAAAGGGGCCAGTGTGCTCCTCACATCTTGTAGCACTTCAATGAAAATGCCACCAAGACCAAACAAAATCAAATGGCCGAATTTGTCCTCTTTTTTCACGCCTGCAAAAAGTTCCGTTCCGCTCAGCATAGGCTGTAACAGCACTCCTTTGGCCCCTTCTATCTGCATCATGCGTTCCATTTCGCTCACCAGTTTTTCGTTAGTGAGAATGTTGAGGCTCACCCCCCCCACATCCGATTTGTGCAACGGCCCGACCACTTTCATCACCAACGGAAAGCCAACTTCCTCTGCAAGTTTTACAATTTCATCTTTTTTCGAAGTGGTCAACTCTTTTGCTCTCGAAATACCGGCTGCATCCAACAACGCCGTTACTTTTTCGGGAGTAAGGTAGCCATCGGCAGCCTCCTCCACAATGGTACGGATTTGCTTAACATCCACGAAAGGCAGTTCAACTTTTTCAGGTGCTGGTTTTGGCGTATGATAAACCCTCGCCAGGGCTTCGCCAAGTATAACCTCGTCAGGGAAATAAACATTGCCCTTCTCCACAAAAGCTTTCACTTCTTTTTCGGCCGTTAAAAAGGAAGGCAAAACGGGAAAAACAGGTTTCTTGCTTGTTTTCATTTTCTTCTCAAGCAAATCATACACATCGTATATCTCAACTAAACCTGGTGTTCCGAAAATGACTACCATGGCATCGATTTCATCAAATTTATCGTTTACGTAGTCAATAATGATTCCCAGCTGCTCCGCCGTCCCTGTGGCAAGGAAATCGATGGGATTACCCACAGCCGAACCTGGGAACAATTTTGTTTTCAATACTTTAGCTTCTTTCCCCCGGATAGGTGGAACATTCAAGCCGCCGGAAGATAGCTTATCGGTAAGCATGACAGCAGGACCACCGGCGTGGGTAATTACTGCAATATTATTACCCTGAAGTTCGGGATACATAAAAACCGAAGCCACGCTAATCAGGTCTTCGCGGCCATAACAACGTACGATACCGGCTTTGCGGAAAAGAGCATCTACAGCAGTATCCGGACTGGCGAGGGCACCTGTGTGTGAAGAAGCAGCCCTGCTCCCGGCTTCCGAAGCACCGGCTTTTACAGCAGCAATCCGGCAACCTTTCCGGATGAGCGAAGCAGCATGTTTCAGCAACAAAGCGGGTTTATCAATTCTTTCCAGGTACAACAACTTAACTTTAGGATCTTTTTCGGGATCAAAAGTCTCATCCATGTATTGCAGTACCTCTTCCACACCCATCTGAGCAGAGTTTCCCACAGAATAAATATTGTTGAATGAAAGGCCTTTGGGAATTCCAGCTTCCATGATAAAACATGCCGTGGCACCTGAACCGCTTATAAAATCACATCCTGTGGGGTCAAGTCTGGGAATAGGCATGGTGAAAACGCCATGGTACTGCGGTGTCATTACACCCACACAATTAGGTCCTATAAGTGAGCCACCAACTTTGTTTACGGCTTTCACCATTCTGTCTTCCAGTAATTTACCCTCATGGCTTTCTTCACTGAATCCGGCAGACAGTACAATGAAAGCACGGGTATTTTTGTTTTGTGCTAAAATTTCAATTGTATCGGGTGTATATTTAGCAGCAATAGCCAGGATAGCCAGGTCCACATCAGGCAGGCCTTTGGGATCACGAAAACTTTTCACGCCCTGCACCTCATCTTCTTTAGGATTCAACACGTAAAGTTTGCCATTAAAATTACCATCCAGAAGATTTTTCAGAACCTTACCACCCGGTTTTTGAATATTATTTGAGCCACCCACAACCACAATGCTGCGGGGATGTATTAATTGTTCTGTAATCATGTCCATTTATTTTTTAGAGCAACAAAATTACAGATTTAACACCTGTGAAAAGGAACAAAGAAGATATTTAGAACAAGTTTAGTCAATTCC
>CAYLSW010000002.1:0-34195 GCA_964386145.1 uncultured Lentimicrobiaceae bacterium
TTCTTCTTCATATTTATGGCGCAAATATATCCGTTTTTTCAATAAAACAAATAAAAAAAATCTTTTTTTTCTAAGGGACTCTTAATATTGATTCTTTGTTAATTTGTGCGGGGCGTAAAATCTCAAAACTCAAGCGTCAAAAAACAAATAAATTAAAACTCAATTTTTAAAACCATCCGAAAAGTCCACTAGGGGTTGTAACAAAATAACCTGACCGTTTCGGCTTGTTCTTTTGTTACCCACAGAATTTAACGTCTGGCCTGATTGTTTTTTGCAAAGACTTTCGTCAAACTCAATTTCATCTGTTTATAATTTTGTATTCCGTTGCTTACCAAATGTTTATATTTCACGCAAAGAACGCAGAAAAGAATTTACGCTAAGATCGCAAAGCTTTTTAATCATCCACGTGCCTGCCCGGATTGCAGACGGGCCTGCCCGGATTGCAGACGGGTGTGTCTTAAACCAATCATGGAAGTTTCATGTTAAAAAGATTTTACATTTTTAGTGAATTGACTGTCATCAAGCCTTCTCTTCAAAAATATCAGGGACAAAGGTTTGCTCCTGCATAGGCGGACGAACATATCCTTTTTCTTTTTTACGGGGAGACAATTTTATGGGAGCCGGCGTAAGGTCTTCATAAGGAATTAAGCTGAGCAGATGATGAATGGTATTAATGCGTGCCCGCTTTTTGTCGTCGGCATTGACCACATACCAGGGTGATATTTTAGTATCAGTGTAAGAGAACATTTCATCTTTTGCACGGGAGTATTCCACCCACAACTCACGTGATTTGACATCCATAGGACTGAGTTTCCAGCGCTTGGTCGGATCTTCCAGCCGTAACTGAAAACGTCTTTCCTGTTCTTCCTCACTTACCGAAAACCAGTATTTAATAATCGTTGTCCCGGCACGGATAAGCATTTTCTCGAAATTCGGGCAGGCTCTCAGGAAATCCCAGTATTCCTCATCCGTACAAAAGCCCATTACCCGTTCTACACCGGCACGGTTGTACCACGAGCGGTCGAAGAGAACTATTTCGCCGGCAGCAGGCAAGTGCGGCACATACCGTTGAAAATACCATTGTGTCTTTTCTTTTTCGGTAGGCACACCCAAAGCTACCACCCTTGCAACACGTGGATTTAGCCGTTCTGTGATCCTCTTTATGACGCCTCCTTTACCGGCAGCATCACGGCCTTCAAAAATCACTACTACTTTCTTCCCCCTCGCTTTCGCCCATTCCTGAAGTTTAACGAGTTCTATCTGTAGCATCTTTAGCTTTTCTTCATAAACGCTGTTTTTGAGCTTTCCATACTCATTGAGATAATCCTGTTTCGTTACCATATCTTCATTATTTCTTCAAAAATAAGAAAAATCAGATAACGTTGGTTTTGTCTCAACACTTCCAGGAAGACACCATAATGACAAACCAAAGCAAGGAAGATAATTTATCATTACAAAGGTATTTTCCTCTAATTTAGAATCATTTTAATTTTATATCTTTGCGAAGCAAAACAGATGCCAAATGAAGGATTCCGATGTTCATTATACCTCCCTGAATTTATCAAAAAAAGAAATTTTAAATGATTATCGCATAGTCAACGAAAGCCGGCAGGTCAGCCTTCTCGGAAGACGTGAAGTACTTACAGGGAAAGCCAAATTTGGTATTTTCGGAGCCGGAAAAGAAATCCCTCAAATTGCTATGGCCAAAGTGTTTGAAGATGGCGATTGGCGTTCAGGATACTATCGTGACCAAACATTCATGTTTGCCACAGGCATGATGACACTGGAAGAATTTTTTGCTCAACTCTATGGAGATACCGACCTCGAAACCAACCCTGCCAATGGCGGCCGACTTATGAATAACCATTTTGCCAGTCGGAGCCTTGATGAAAAAGGGGGCTGGAAAGACCTGACAAAACAGAAAAACAGCGCTCCCGACACCTCTCCAACTGCCAGCCAGATGCCACGTTTGCTTGGACTGGCGCTGGCCTCAAAACTTTTTAGAAAAGAAAAATCATTCCATAAACAGACAAACTTCAGTAAAAAAGGTCGGGAGGTGGCTTTTGGAACCATTGGTGATTCCTCCACCTCGGAGGGACATTTTTTTGAGGTAATAAATGCTGCCGGCGTATTGCAGATTCCTATGGCCGTTTCCGTGTGGGACGACCAGTGGGGCATTTCCGTACCCACCAAACTACAAACTATCAAAGGAAATATTTCAGAACTTCTCGCCGGCTTTCAAAAAGAAAAAGACACTAACGGTCTTATGATTTTCCAGACTCCCTGTTTTGATTATCCCAAACTCGTGGAAACTTATCGCAAAGGTATAGCCCTGTGCCGCGAAAAGCAGGTACCGGTATTGTTCCATATCACCGGTTGCACACAGCCACAGGGTCACTCTACCTCAGGCTCACACGAACGATACAAAACTCAACGACAGATAGAAGAAGAACAAAGCAGAGATGGGATATTACGTATGCGACAATGGATTTTGGACAATGGAATTGCCCTTGAAGAAGAACTGAATATCATTGAGAAACAGTCGCAAATCCGTGCTAAAGAGGCCAAAAAAAATGCATGGAAAAATTATAGCCAGCCGCTGAAACAAAAAAGAGATGAATTACTGAAACTTATTGGCCGGGGCTATTCCTGTAGCCAGAAACAAACCATTGATGCCATTTGCAACAGGTTGAGACGTGTGAGCGAGCCTATCCGGAAAGATATCTACAGTGCTGCCCGGCAAACCATCCGGTATTTGTGCGACGATACAGTGGAAGACAAACAGCTTAAGACGACTATCAGGGAATGGCTTGTGAAAGAACTTGCCGACAGCCGTAAACGTTACAGCTCGCATTTGTACAGCGAATCGGAGTGGTCGGCGGGAAACATTAAACCGGTTGCCCCGTTGTTTGATAAAGAAAAATATGTCCCAGGCAGGGAAATTCTGCGTGATAATTTCGACTATATCTTCGAACACAATCCATTGGTGGTGGCTTTCGGAGAAGATGTGGGGAAAATCGGTGGTGTCAACCAAACTTATGAAGGCTTACAGAAAAAATATGGTGAAAACAGGATTTTCGATACAGGAATCCGTGAAACCAGCATTATTGGTCAGGGTCTGGGCTTGGCGTTACGCGGTTTACGCCCCATTGCCGAAATTCAGTATTTCGATTATATCCTGTATGGGTTGCAGGTGATGAGTGACGACGTTGCCACTATGCACTATCGCACCCGTGGAGGGCAAAAAGCCCCCCTGATCATCAGCACGCGCGGCCATCGCCTCGAAGGTATCTGGCATGCCGGTTCTCCGCTGAGCATGGTGGTCAATTCCATTCGTGGTATTCATGTGGCTGTTCCCCGCAACATGACCCAGGCAGCAGGATTTTACAATACTTACCTTGCTTCAGACCAGCCGGTGCTTATTATAGAACCTCTGAACGGCTACCGCTTACGCGAAAAAAGACCTTCTAACATTGGCGAATACCGTATTGCTCCCGGCATCCCGGAGGTACTGCGTACGGGAAACAATGTGACAATAGTAACTTATGGCTCCGATGTGCGTATTGCACAGGATGCATCCAAACAACTGGAAAAATTTGGCATTGATGTGGAACTTATTGATGTGCAAACACTCATTCCTTTTGATATTCATGGCGCCATCCTGAACTCATTGAAAAAGACCAATAAAATTATCTTTTTCGATGAGGATGTTCCCGGCGGCGCTACCTCCTATATGATGCAAAAAGTAATTGAAGAACAAGGTGGCTTTTATTTTCTCGATATGAAGCCCCGCACCATCACCGCCCGTGCCCACCGTGCGGCCTATGGTACCGATGGCGATTACTTCTCTAATCCCAACGCAGAAGATGTTTTCGAAACTACCTACGACATGATGCACCAGTATGATCCACAGCTATTTCCCGATATTTTTTAATGAATAGTTTTTTGTTTTAAAAATGCGTTTATTTTTGCCGAAATTTTTTAAATAAGCTGTGGAATGACTGACGACTCCCAAAGACAAGGAAAATTGGAAATGGAAAGTACTGCCCCTATACAAATGAATAACCAGGAATTGCTGTTTCCTGTTACCTACCGGCTAAAAGCCGTGATGACTGCTGCCCTGAGTGATACGGAAAACAAACAACAGCTTATAGATGTATTTGACAGGCTGGAAATAAGATATTTATACCAAAGCAAAAACAAAAGCAGCAAAGGTGCCTATGTCAGTTTTACCTACGAAGTAACCCTTAAAGACCGGCAAACCATGAACCGGCTTTATACGCTTTTGAAAGAA
This sequence comes from uncultured Lentimicrobiaceae bacterium, assembly GCA_964386145.1. GTDB lineage: Bacteria > Bacteroidota > Bacteroidia > Bacteroidales > F082 > Sulfidibacterium. The sequence continues at coordinate 4,295 of CAYLSW010000002.1, forward strand.
ATAAAAAATCTAAAATTCGCATTATAAATGATCATTAAACTACTGGCTGTAGCTTTCGGCGGAAGCATAGGTGCCGTGCTGCGATTTCTGATATACGAGCTTATTGAGTCAAAATATCACAGCGACTTTCCATGGGCAACACTTACTGTGAATCTGATCGGCTCGCTGGTAATTGGTTTCTTGTGGGGATACTTTGCCAGTATATATGTGTCGCCGGGCATTCGTCTGCTTATCTTTGTAGGAATTCTCGGAAGTTTCACCACCTTTTCCACCTTTGCCTTCGATAATTTCAGTCTGATAAAAAGTGGTGAATACATTTACATGGCGCTTTACATGCTTGCTTCAAACCTTTTTGGTATTTCATTGGCTATAGGTGGCTATTTGTTGTCCAAATCAATTTAAAATTCAATTTCGCTCCTCTGCTATTATGCATAATCTGGAACCTTTTTTTAACTGGCGCGAATTATATGTTGCTTCCGAAGACGACCGTTCGCCATTTTTCGGGCAACAGAACAGTGAAATTTACTTTGAACACACTATTTATGACCACTACATCCATCCACAATGGGATTATTTTGGTTCGCAAACCCTCTATCTGAAATTATTATTTGTCCAGTATGAACAGAAATATGCTATTATTGAGCTATTTGGCGAATGGAATGATATTTTATACAACGATGTGATGTATCTGTATCGGAATGTTGTTGAGGGGCTTTTGGGCCAGGATATAAAATATTTCATCCTTATTGGAGAAAATGTACTGGATTTCCATTCGGATACCGATGATTATTTTGCCGAATGGTTTGACAATCTTGACGACGGCTGGATTATCGGACTTAATTTTCGCTACCATGTAAAACAGGAATTCAAAGAATCGGGTATTGATAAATATTTAATCTTTGGAGGTGAGTTTGATGATTTGCCGTGGCGCAGCCTGCTTCCCGAACAGCTTTTCATACGTTTGAACGAGTGGGCTTCCAGGCAACTCCGGTAAAAGCGCCTCTGCAATAAAAAAAGGCCATCCGTCCAAACAGATGACCTTTTTTAAGTGAATCACGACATAGCCTATTGTTTCATAAACTTCTTCACAACCGTATTGTATGCATCGCTGATGCTAATAAAATAGAGGTTAGAAGGTACATTGCTGATATCTAAGGGCAGTGTCTGGTTCTTTACATTTCTAAAGATATGTTCGTAAACCACACGTCCGGTAATATCCATAACACGTACCGTAACTTTACCTTCTATGGTATTGCTCAGACTGATATTCAACCGTCCGTTACCCGGATTGGGGTAAATACTCACCCGATCGGCAATACTGTTGTTGCTGATACCGGTAACATCGGTGATATCATCAGCACTTCTCGGATCAAGGGTGAAGGCGCCATAACCATAATTTAGCACACCTGTAATGGTGTAGACATCATTCAGGGTGAACGGATTGTATTTGTAGAGATAATCATCAGTTGCCACAGCGCCCGAACCATCGTTAAATTCCACCTGGCCATGACCCAAATCGGTGTTAGTACAGGTAGCATTCACAAACTGTAAATAAACACTTTCCCACATTTCCTGGCTAATATCGCCGGTTTTAACAACAGCAGGTCCGGGTAACGTATGACCAGAGCTTATTACCTTAAGGCTCTGAATCTCACCCAACTCTGTGAGATTATTATATTCGGAAACACTCCCCGCCACAACAATACTATCACCAATAGACACCGGATTTCCGCTCCCTTTGGTACCTGGATAATATACATACAGGCCATGCCATGCTCCCACACTGTCTTCCATAAAGAATCCTTTAAATGAGCCTTTATAAACATTTGTAGCTGTAACATAACCTGTTGTGCTTACAAGTTGTCCCACAAGCGGAGAGTCTCCGGAGGCATCTTTGGTATATTGAATATCTTTTATGCCAACCAAATTAGCCGATTCTACGCTTACCAAAACCGTCCAGACCTTGGTAGTCGTACCATCTTGTGCCGTTACCGTGTAAACAACTGCCTCAGTGAAGTCCTGAGCAACACCGGAGGCCGGACTCACCGTTGCACCGGCTGAAACCATAATATTAGGTTTCAGCGCTGTAACATCCGTTCCGTAAGGCATGGTAACCGATATTGTATGGTTCACGGTATCGATCACTGTATTACCTTCGGCTTTCGGTATCATAAAACTCAGTATATTAGCTTTTGAACTTGCTGTGGAAGCGACAGTTACCGTAACTGTCCAGACCTTTGAAGATAGTCCGTTTCCGGCAGTAACGGTGAATTTCAAAGGAAGAGTAAAGTCAAGAGTGTCACCTGATTCAGGTTGAATTTTAGCGCCATCAGAAACTTTGATTTTTGAGATTAGCGCAGTTAAATCTGTGCCGTTTAAAACCTTAATATCAACAGTGGCCGCAGCACTGTCAATGGCAGTACTCAGTGTAACATTATTCATGGTCTTATTATACAGCTTAAAGCTTTTAATCTCAGCCTGGCCACTCCCGGCAGGGGTCGGCTTTCCAATATTATCAAAATAGTTTTTGGGCTTCACAATCCATTGCGAATTTTCCGCATTACTTCCGGCAGACATATCCCAATCGGTGGTTCCCACTTTTACATTGGCTTTTCTCAGAAGAGTGTGGTCTTTGGTTGCGGCGGTTACTCCGGCAACATTCCATCCCGTACCAGGATCCGCATTTCCGACTCCAATCTCATCAATCCATGCCATCCCATTTTCGCCTACTCTTTGAATAAGCACACGTGCATCGTTACCGTTAAAAGAGCAGACATATCCCCCTTCGTTGTAAGCCAGTGTATCATTAGCAACTTTAAGAATTGTAGTGTCAGCACCCGAATTAGCCAATACGAAAACGCCACCCGGTCTTAGTTCTGCACCATGAGGAAAATAATAAACATCCGCCGAATCTGTTTTAATACCACTGCCATTATATGAACTTGCAATCATATAACTGTCAAGGCTGATAGTACGATTGGTAGGATTATAGACCTCCAGGGCCTTATTATTACCCGAACCCTCAATATACTCAGAAAAATAGAGGTTTGAACTGGCAACAGTAAAATTCCAATAGTTTCCTTTCAGGCCAGCAAAAGGACGCCCCTGAGTATCTTTCACCAACGCGGAATCCATTTCAACATAGTAGGATTGCCCGGAAACCAGTTGAAGTTCATTAGGCCAGACACTGAATCCATCACCATGGTTGCCGTTTTGACCATTTCCGGATCCATAGAAATGGAGACTGGAAACAGGAATATTGACAACGGTAGTGCCATCTGCTCTTTTTACATGTAGCTGACCGGTTCCCGGGACGATTTCACTATCGAATTGCACTGATATTCCGGAAGTGGCCGGAAAGTCCTGATCGCCCGGAGGAGGAGTCAGATTTTTTATACGGGGAGGTGTGGTATCAATAAGGTAAACCGGCTGAACAGAGTCGTAAAAGCTCATATTTGAAGCTGCATCATACAAATAAATAGTCAGTGTATCCGCATCGGCATCACCGGGGATACGGAAACCGTAATACCCCTGACTGGCGGAAACTGCCTGTGGGATAGGATGGTCGAGGTTGCTACCCGGCTTTATAGTGATGATAAAAACACTATCTTTAGGACGAACATTACTTCTTACACCTATATAAATACTGTCCACATGGGCAGAAGTCCAGCGGAAAACAACCGAATCGCCCGGGTAAATGGAATCGCCGGCTTTTGGAGATGTTAAATGTAACTCCCTGTTATCGGTTAACGTAATCGGAGATATCGTTTGTTTGTATGAAGTGTCATAAAGATCCCATAATACCAAACCGAAGTCTCCGGCATGAGCATCCTGTGGAATAACCATCTTGTAAGAACCATCGGCTGCTGCAACCGGGCCGCCAGCTACAAAGGCAGCGCTCAATCCGGAAGAAACAGGATAAACCCCAAACAACAGGCTATCGATGTTGGCCGATGTCCACTCAAAGGTTATAGTATCTCCCAAAGCAAAAGAAGCGTTTGGCATGGGCTTATTGACAGATAACGAACGAGGGCCTGTGGTGGTAATGCTGATTTTCACAGGAGTGCTTTGCAGGTTACCGGCATTGTCTTCGGCTACCACCCAAATATCTGCAGAAGTATTGGGTTGTGCGCCTTCAATATTTTCCATGACAGTTTTATTAGCACTGGCAACATCAACTGTTCCTGCCTGATAAACGGTAACCGTATCATAATTGGCACCGGCTTTCACTTCAGCCGAAGTAGGTGCCGTTGCACCGGAAGGAACCACAATGTAATACGCCTTTCCGGCATCGTCCATGTTGACAAGCAAGGTAAGCCGGGTATCTTCCACATGAATAACTTTTGGATAGGTTGCTGTCCAGGAAGGAGCAGTTACATTGCCACCGCCACCGGCAGTGGATTTTATAACAGACAGGTCATCCCAATATACAGTTGCGCCCTTATATGTTCTGACTTCAAAATACAATTTTGCAGCATTTGATGGGGCGACAACCGTTGCAGTGTAATTTTGCCAGGAGGCATCTGATGGAAAATAAGCATTATTTGGTCCTCTCAACTCGGCTGCATTCGCACTGATATTGCTTCCACCGGCATCTCTCCAGTACGACCAAATCCTTGCATCCGTTCCATCACCACTTGCGACGTAATACCAAATGGATATGTCAAGTGTGTCTCCGGGGGTAACATTGATAGTTTGTCCGAGCTTTTTGGTCCCGCCAATTTGCTTGGCGGAATAGATTCCACCATGTACAATGGTAGTTTCTTGTGAGATTCCTTGTACGGTAGTCCAGCCAGCCAGTGTTGTGCCCGTCCAGCTTTCCATATTGCCATTGGACAACAGGTTTTGAGCAAAACCTGCCTGCCAGAAGAACAGCATGGCAACAGCACTTAATAAATTAACAAGTAATTTTCTTTTCATCGGTTTAATCTTTTTAAGGTTTATTAATTCAAAAATAAATAAAAATTCTTTTTTGAGGGTATAAATTTAGCAATTATTTATAAGATGTCAACTTTTATCCTGTTTTTTTTATAACTAAAAGATATTATTAACGTTATACGATTGGTTAGCAAATGTTTGTCTTCCACTCTTGTTGATACACAATTTTTTATTTTGTTTTGGACAAAATTTATTTGAAATTATTAAATTTTAGTATTTTGAAATATAAATATTTGTTTTACAAACAGTACTGATTCTTTTGGGTATTTCGTCAGGGAAATCGTCGAAACTTTTAATAGGAAAATTATTTCTATTTTTGAATAATATTTTAACCAATTGAACATTTGTGCCTGCCGGCAAGTACAAATAAACGGAAATTCAGCAATAAAATGAATAAAAAAGCCTTTATCCTTCACATTTTCGGACGCGTACAAGGTGTTGGATTTCGATATTATACAAAGAAAAAAGCAGATGAATTCGGATTACACGGCTTTGTAAAAAACCACCCCGACGGCAGCGTTTATATTGAGGCGGAAGGCTCTCGGGAAGCGTTGGAGGCTTTCATTTACTGGTGTGAAGAAGGGCCGGCATGGGCAAGAGTCAGCAGGGTGGAACAACAGGAAATCCCACCGCAGGGTTATCAGCAGTTTGAAATAAGGTGAAGAAATGTTTGAAATACTTTGAGAACTAAAGACTTTAGTCACGCTGAGTGTTTCCTCCGGTGGCTCTCAGAAATTCACGTTTGCCGGGAGGACCGGGCAGTTTTTCCAGCCTGAAACCGGCTGTTTTCAGTGCCTGTTTTACACTTCCTTTGCAGGAGTAAGTAACAAGGATTCCTCCAGGAACCAAAGCTTTATATATTTTTAAAAAACCTTCTACTGTCCACATTTCCGGCTGACTACCAGGTGAAAAGGCATCAAAAAAAACTATGTGAAACCGGTTGGATTCAGGATAATAATCCTGAAATTTTTCGTACAGTATTTTCAGAGACAGAAAAGATGAAATTTGTCGGCGTTCTGGACTGCTGTGCATTTTCATAAAAAGCGCACTGCTGACGTGAAGCAATGCTGCATAATTCAACTTTTTGAGTACCTCTTGCGACAGCGGAAAGGCCTCAATTCCAAGATAATGAATAAACTGCTCATGTTTTTCGGCCCATCTTGAAGAGAGCAGGGCGTTTAGTCCGGTACCAAAACCAATTTCCAATACCCGTAATTCTTTTTCCTGATTTTTATAACCTTCCAATCCGGCCCGGATAAAAATATGCTCCGATTCCTGGATGGCTCCGAATACTGAATGATAATGTTCCCCGGCACTTTCATTGAAAAGTGTATGAGAACCGTCTTTTGTTTTCACGGGTATACTTGAATTCATGGGGCAAAAATAAGGTTTTGGAAGATATTCCTGAAGATAAAACTTTGGACAACAGGAATTTTTTGTATTTTGCTCAAAGAAAAATTCAACAACAATGCTCAACAACTTATCGCTGGAAAACATTCTCTTTCTGGATATTGAAACCGTTCCAGCCTATCCCGGTTATGATACCATGCCAGTGAAATTTCAAAAACTATGGAGTAAAAAAGCGGCTAAGTTGAAATATCCGGGGGAAGACCTCTCCGCTGCCGACCTTTATCCACAGGCTGGAATTTATGCGGAGTTTGGGAAAATTGTTTGTATTTCCTGTGGTTTTATGAATGGGGATGAGGTGCGTCTGAAATCGTTTTACGGCGATGATGAGAAAATTCTGCTCGAAAATTTTGTACTCATGCTTTCTAAACATTACAACAAACCTGATGCGTTGCTGTGCGGACACAATGGTAAGGAATTCGATTTCCCCTTTCTGGCGCGGCGCATACTGATTAATGGTATTGCACTTCCTGACATTTTAGACCTTGCCGGGAAAAAACCCTGGGAAATACGACATTTGGATACGCTGGAACTATGGAAATTCGGTGATTATAAACATTACACCTCGCTTGAACTACTGGCAACCATTTTCGACATTCCCACACCAAAGGATGACATTGATGGTAGCGAGGTGGCAAAGGTCTATTGGGAAGACAAAGACCTGGAACGCATCGCCGTTTACTGCCAGAAAGATGTGCTCACTACCCTTCAGCTTTTCCGCCGTTACCAGGGACTGCCACTGGTGAAAGAGGAGTTTGTGGTTATTTCGTAACAATCCCTTAGCAGGTTATTTGAGAACTTTGCATAAAAATATTTATTAACAATCGGCAGCATGTGCCTGTCAATTTGTATTTTTGACCAATGGAAAATCCGGGCGAAACTAAAACAAAAGTCAAAAAAGGCTTCATACCTAAGACTGTAAGTAACAACTATCTGGAACACGGCAAAGTTCCTCCGCAGGCTACTGATTTGGAGGAAGCTGTTCTGGGAGCCATGATGCTCGAACGGGATGCTGTTTCCGCCGTGATTGACATTCTCAAGCCGGAAGTATTTTACAAAGAGGTGCACCAGAAGATTTATGCCGCCATTCTCCGGCTGTTTGCCAAATCGGAGCCGGTAGATATTCTGACGGTAACCAATGAGCTAAAAAGCAGTGGCGAACTTGAGATGGTAGGCGGGCCATATTACATTACCATGCTCACCAGCCGCATTGCTTCTTCTGCCAATGTGGAATATCACGCCCGTATTCTAATTCAGAAACATATTCAACGGGAGCTGATTACAATTTCTTCTGATATTATCAAAGATGCGTTTGAGGATACCACCGATGTTTTCGATTTACTCGACAAAGCCGAGCAGGGACTTTTTAGTGTTTCGGAGGCCAACCTCAGACGGAGTTTTGCAGACATGCCTTCGTTAATTACACAGGCTATTGCAGACATTGAAAGCGCCAAGAACTCTGACTCGCACTTTAGCGGCGTACCCTCAGGATATGCTGCGCTTGACAGAGTCACAACCGGATGGCAAAAGTCCGACCTGATTATCCTTGCAGCACGTCCGGCCATGGGGAAGACAGCTTTCGCCCTTTCCATGGCACGAAACATTGCGGTTGAATTTAACAAACCCGTAGCTGTTTTTTCACTGGAAATGTCGGCTGTACAATTGGTTATGCGACTTATCTCCAGTGAGACCGAATTACCGGCCTCTAAACTTAAAAAAGGAGATCTGGCCGAGTATGAATGGCATCAGCTGAACTCAAAAATTCAGTCCCTCACCGAGGCCAAAATTTTTATTGACGATACCCCTGCCCTTTCCATTTTTGAATTGCGTGCAAAATGTCGCCGGCTAAAACAACAACACGACATTCAGATGGTTTTTGTTGATTATCTTCAACTTATGACGCTGGGACGTGATACGCGCGGAAATCGTGAGCAGGAAATCAGTTCCATTTCGCGTTCGTTGAAAGCACTGGCCAAAGAGTTGAATGTGCCGGTACTTACCCTTTCGCAGCTGAGCCGTGCCGTAGAAACCCGACCGGGTGGCTCCAGAAGGCCTATTCTTTCCGACTTGCGCGAATCTGGTGCCATTGAACAGGATGCCGATATCGTCATGTTTATTTACCGGCCCGAGTATTACGGTATTGAACAGTTTGACGATGGTGAGCCATCTAAAGGAGTTGCCGAGATCATTATTGCCAAACATCGTAACGGACCAACGGCTAATGTACGTCTGCGGTTTATCGACCGTTTTGCCAAATTTGAAGAACCTGATGCTTCACCTTCATCCGGTGCCGGCAATTTTAATCCGGATGATCCGGGTAATGGCATTCGTACCATTCCATCCCGCATGAATGATGACAATGGAGAAAGTCCGTTTTAAACTATTAAAATTCAATTTGTTAAATTATAATTATATCGCATTATGAAAAATCTTAAATTATTTATCGTTTTAGCTTTAGCCCTTCCGATTATTTCCCTGCAGGCCAACGCCCAAAAGAGAGTTCTGCTGAAATACAAGGTAAAACAGGGAGAAGTATTTGCCAGCCATCAGGTAACCAACCAGGATATTGACATGCAGGCTCAGGGACAAACCATTTCGATGAACCAGGTTATCACCACAAATATCTCTACTAAAATCAATAAAGTTACTCCCGTTGACATCAAAACCACTAATACGGTGGACAAAATGCTTATGAAACAGACCATGTTCGGACAGGAACTCAACTATGACTCTTCCGACCCCAGCACTTATGCTTCGGGGCGTGGTAAACTGGTAGGCGATGCCCTGAATAAAATAATTAAAAAGCCTTATGGTATTACTATGGACCATCTTGGAAATATCTCCGCTTATGATTTATCAGCTCTGCTTAAAGGCAACAACAAAATCTCAGGAAATATCAAACCGGGAAATAATTATGTTATTTTCCCTGACCACAAAGTTAAAGTGGGCGACAGCTGGGAAGCTGACATTAAGCCCATGAAAATGGATAAAATGGATATTCATATTAAATATACCCTGAAAAAACTTTCCGGAAAAAAAGCCACCATTGGTCTTGAAGGAACCCTTACTGCCAGTAAGGTGGCCGGCCAGTCGATAAATCTCACCGGCACACAAAGCGGAGTTGTTGTGGTGGACACAAAAACCGGATGGACAATGTCAAGCCACATGACACAGGATATAAAAATGAAGATAGAAAAAAATGGTATGGAGATTCCCATGGATATCAGCAGCACCATCACCTCCACTGTCAAAAAGAAATAGCCTTCATCTCTTTTTTTAATTTTTAAGGGCCCTCTGCGGACGGCCTTTTTTATTTACTAAAGTTTTACACATGTAAGAAAAAAACAGATAATCAATTGAATACAAAGCCGGCTGTTTTTTTTTACAACATGATAAAAGATAAAATGTCCATAAAGAATAAAAATAACTTTTGAGCACTTTTATGGTTTCATTAGTCTCTTTCGTTAGTTGAAACCATGCGTTTTAAAGTGTAAGCCATTAGTTTCTATAAATACTATCAATTTAAATTCCAAATAGCAATAGTTAAATTTCAAATAATTTCCAAAACACCTATTCCAATTCCTGCCCTGATCAATTTGTGAATTAATCAGGCTAAACTTCTGAACAATTGTATTTAAACAGTGAATATCCTAATTTTTCTTGTAGTAGCTATTCTCCAGTATCATATATCATCAATAAAGTGCCGATGTAAGTAAATCCAGATCACGGAATGGCAGGTTGAAAGTATCGGCAATATTTTTGTTGGTAAGGGCACCGTTATAAATGTAAACCCCTTTGCTAAAAGGCTTGTCGCGCAGAATGTAATGATTGATATCACCTGTTTCGCCAATTTTTATCAGTAGACCTGCAAGATGGTTGCTAAGCGAGTAAGAGGCCGTGTGGGGTACCCTGGAAGCGATATTGGGGACACAATAGTGCGTTACGCCATACTCCTGAAACACAGGATGCTGGTGCGATGTCGGGTGGGAAGTCTCAAAACATCCACCCTGGTCAATACTCACATCCACAATCACGGCGCCGTGTTTCATTTGTTTTACCATCTCCGTAGAGATAATACAGGCGGAGTGCCCGGAGGAGGAATGTTTGGCAGCAATCACCACATCGGCCTCTTTCAGCGCTTTCAGCAAAAGTACAGGCTGCAAAACAGAGGTTGAAACCCTAAATTCCAATTTATTCTGCAGGTCGCGCATTTTATAAACCGAGTCATCAAAAATACGTACTTGGGCACCCATGCCATAAGCCGTTCGGGCTGCATATTCGGCCACCGTTCCAGAGCCGACAATCACCACCTCCGATGGTCTTATTCCCGGAAAACCTCCAAGCATCACTCCTTTTCCGTATTTCGCGCTACTCAGGTATTCGGCAGCAACCATAATGGAAGCGTTTCCGATAATTTCGCTCATGGAACGCACCAACGGAAAGGCACCCGTTTTGTCTTTTATCAGTTCATAGGCAATGGTCAGAGCCTTTTTCTCCATTAGCTTTTTAAAAAAGGGCTTCTTTTTGCTTTGCGACATAAGCGCTGAAAAGATTGCCTGATTTTTATGCATCAAATCAATCTCATCGGCATCGGGAGCAGCAATTTTAACCATAATATCCGATTGCCATACTTCTGCAGCAGTTTGGGTTAATTGTGCGCCGGAAGCAGCATACATCTCATTTGAAAAATGGGCTGCCTCTCCGGCATTTTCTTCCATGATAACCTGGTGACCGTTTTTCACAAGAAGGTCAACCGCATTGGGAACGAGAGCTATACGTCTTTCGTTTTTATCTTTTTCCAGCGGAATTCCGATAACAAATTTTTTATGCTGTGGCCTTCGTTCCAGGGTCTCTTCCCTCGGCATGAGCGCTTCATCGCCCGAAAATTTCAGAAAGGCTTTTCCTTCATCAGTCATTGCGAATTGATTTAATTATGGAGTGAGTAGGTAATTTTTCGCTCTTCGTCCTCATTAACTTCAATGGAAATATATACGTAAGTTGCGGGTAAAAGTTCCGAAATACGTTCCGGCCATTCCAAAAAACAGTAATTTCCACTGTAAACATACTCTTCAAACCCCATATCGTAGACTTCTTCAATATGTTTAATGCGAAAGAAATCAAAATGATACAAACTTTTCCCTTTCTCATCTTCATATTCATTTACAAGTGAAAATGTTGGGCTATGCACCACATCATTACTTCCGAGAACATGGCAAAAGGCTTTTATCAGAGTAGTTTTCCCGGCACCCATTTCACCATAAAAGGCAAAAATACGCTGCGAAGACAAATGCTCCAGTATCTTTGCTGCCGCTACGTGCAAATCTTCGGGAGCCTTCGAAAACAATACCTTTTTCATCAACTTCTGGAGCTCAATGTAATAACAGGGACCATGATTTCCTGCATAGAGATACCACCATGCTGGAAAGTATTGGAATAGTAACGCGCATAGTAGTTGTAGTTGTTGGGATAGGCAAAGAAATCGGTTCCGCGGGTAAAAACCCATCGGGTGCTCACATTCTGCCGCAGCAGGAAGTAATCTTCGGGGTCTTTCATCTCAAAGACTTCTTTGACATTGTAGTTCAAACTTTTTCCAAATTTGTATCGCAGGTTGGTATTGACATTACGATCGCCCACTATCTTCACAGGACGCTGCACCTTGATGGAACCATGATCAGTGGTGATCATCATTTTAACATGCTTATCTGATAAATACTTGATAATTTCGAAAAGCGAGGAGTGCTCAAACCACGATTTCATAAGCGAACGATAAGCCGGTTCGTCATCAGCCAGCTCACGGATAATTTCCATCTCGGTGCGTGCGTGCGAAAGCATATCCACAAAATTATAGACAATAATATTTAGGTCATACTCCATGAGGTTGGAAATATCTTCAAGCAGTTTCCGTCCTTCCCCCTGACGAAGAATTTTATTGTAGGAATATTTTATTTTTTTTCCATAACGTTTTAGTTGTTTCCCTATCAGTTCGGCTTCAAACTGATTTTTTGTTCCTTCTTCATGCTCATCTTTCCACAGTTGAGGATAGCGTTTCCTGATTTCCAAAGGCATCATTCCGGCAAACAGGGCATTACGTGCATACTGGGTTGTGGTGGGCAATATGGAATAATATAAATCATCTTCATCCACACGGAAATACTCTCCAACCATGGGCTCAATAATTTTCCATTGATCGTAGCGCAGGTTATCAATCACCAGCAGGAAAACCTTATTACCCTCATCTAACCTCGGCAAGACCTTCTTTTTGATAAGTGTGTGGGAAAGAATAGGTTTTTTTTCTATTTTACCATACAGCCAGTCGGCATAATTACGCTCATAGAACTTTGCAAAACCAGTATTGGCCTCAATCATTTGCATTTTAAGCACTTCGCTGATACTTTCATCATCCGATTTCTCAAGCTCAATATCCCACCGGACCAGTTTCCGGTACACATCAATCCACTCATCATAAGAGAGCCTATCCTGAAGTTTCATGCTTATACCCCGAAATTCCTGCTGATAAATCTGAGTAGCTTTTTCACCAGTGAGTTTCTTATTTTCCAGATTTCGTTTGAGCGACATAAGTATCTGACTGGGTTTCACTGGTTTAATCAGGTAGTCAGCAATATTGGAACCAATAGCATCTTCCATAATGGATTCTTCCTCACTTTTGGTGATCATCACCACAGGAATGTTCGGCTGTATCTCCTTGATTTTTTCCAGCACTTCTATACCGCTCAGTCCGGGCATCTGTTCATCGAGGAAAATTATATCGAAATTTTCTTCCGTTACCAATTCCAGTGCTTCGCTTCCGCTGTTTACAGCGACTACCTCGAAACCTTTTTCTTCAAGAAAAATAATATGAGGCTTCAACATGACTATTTCGTCATCGGCCCAGAGTATACGTGTTTTATTCATTTTCGTTTATTTTTGTTCTCTTGTATATGGACTATCTTTGCTTCAAAAATGTCCCGAAACACTTTGATAATAACGTTTATGGCAAAGTTCCGGTTTTTCTTGTCCGGTAAGAAGCAGAGCAAACAAATTTAACAATAATTATGAGTAATCCACACGTCAACAAGCGCAAGATATTCAACGATCCGGTTTACGGCTTTATTACTATCCCCGGCGACCGTATTTTTGATATAATTGAGCATCCTGTATTTCAGCGGTTACGACGCATTAAGCAACTGGGACTGGCACATTTGGTTTATCCCGGAGCATTGCATACCCGTTTTCACCATTCGCTGGGTGCGATGCACCTGATGACAAGGGCTCTGACTGAGCTAAAATTAAAAGGACATGCCATTACCACAGAGGAACAACGGGCAGCCGAGGTTGTCATGCTGTTGCACGACGTGGGCCACGGGCCGTACTCACATGCGCTGGAACACAGTATTGTGAACCATGTAAGCCATGAGAAGATATCCGCATGGTTCATGCAGCAGCTGAACAAAGAATTTGACGGCAGCCTGCAGATGGCGCTGGACATTTTTGAAGACAGGTATGAAAAGCACTTCCTGCACAAGCTTACTTCGAGCCAGTTTGATATGGACAGACTGGATTATCTCAAACGCGACAGTTTTTTTACAGGAGTTTCCGAAGGTACCATCAACTACGAGCGACTGCTGAATATGCTGCAGATTGCCGGTGATGAACCGGTTATCGAATACAAAGGCATCTATTCGGTAGAAAAGTTCATCACTGCCCGCCGCATGATGTACTGGCAGGTTTATCTTCACAAAACCGTGTTGGTAGCTGAATACATGATCATTCACTTGCTGAAACGTGCAAAATGGCTTGCCATGAACGGTCAACCGCCTAAAGCAGCAACCCCGGCCCTTCAGTTTTTTCTTGAAAATGATATTCGCGAAGAACATTTTCTGGAGCAATCCCGGGTTTTGGACACCTTTGCATTGCTGGACGATTATGATATTTATACATCTTTGAAACTGTGGATGCAGCATTCCGATAAAATTTTATCCCATCTGAGTACGGCACTTGTAAACCGCAGGTTGTTTCGTATTGAAATACAAAACAAACCTTTTTCTCAAGATAAAATTGATACTGTGAGGACATTGACAAAGAAAAAATACAAGCTTACGGAAGACGAAACGGACTATTTTGTCTTTTTTGAGAAAACAGCCAACTACACCTATCATCCCGGAGCCGACAACATCAATATTTTGTTTAAAGATGGCACAGTGAAAGATATTACTGAAGTGTCTGACCAGTTAAATATCAACATGTTATCCAAACCAACCACCAAGTATTTCCTTTGTTATCCGAAAAATATTCTTCTGACTGAGAGAGTTTGACACGGGATTTCTTTAATTTATCTTATCTTTATCCTTTCAATAAACTGTGCTTTGCTGAACCCTGTGGGTATCTGCGGAGCCAAAAGAAAAAATTTTGAGTAAAGAGGCAAAAGAAATATTGACCGCATACTGGGGATTTTCAAATTTTCGTCCCATGCAGGAGGAGATTATTGATTCCGTACTGGCAGGGAAAGATACGTTTGCCCTGTTACCTACCGGGGGCGGAAAATCGTTGACTTTTCAGATACCTGCGTTGATAAAACCGGGCTGCTGTCTCGTTATTACGCCGTTGGTAGCCCTTATGAAAGATCAGGTTGACCGTCTCCGAAAAATGAACATCCCGGCCAGGGCACTTTACACAGGACTGTATTACAGTGAGATAGAATCTATTTATTCTAATGCCATTCACAACAAGCTCAAGTTCTTGTATGTTTCGCCCGAAAGGCTTCTCAATCAAACTTTCCAGATGGCCCTTGCCAAAATAGATGTTAATCTTATTGCTGTGGATGAAGCACATTGCATCTCTCAATGGGGATACAATTTTCGTCCGCCTTATCTGCATATTGTCGAAATCAGGAACTTTTATCCACAGGTTCCGATACTGGCGTTGACAGCTACAGCCACTCCAAAAGTGGTGGAAGACATCTTGGATAAGCTGCATTTTAAAAAGCGGAATGTTTTTAGAAGCAGTTTCGAGCGCCGAAATCTTGCCTATCGCGTCTATAAAGAAAGTGACAAAACAAGCCGTATTCTCCACTTGTTGGCCAATTCAAAAGGTTCATCCATTGTATATGTGCGAAACCGGAAAAAAACCCGGGAACTGGCTGATATTTTAATTAAAAACAAAATTGCTGCAACATCATACCATGCCGGACTCGACAACCGCATACGAAGCCAGCGACAACATGCCTGGAACCTGGGACAAATCAGGGTTATGGTGGCTACCAATGCTTTTGGGATGGGTATTGACAAACCCGATGTGCGGTATGTCATTCATTACAGCCTTCCCGACTGCCTCGAATCGTATTTTCAGGAAGCAGGGCGTGCAGGACGAGATGAAAAACAGTCGGTGGCCTACCTTCTTTTCAACAACCGGGATATTGGTCATGCCAAAAAACAACTTACCGAATCTTTTCCGGATATAAAAACCATCCGAAATATCTACAAAGCACTGGGAAACTATTTTAATATTCCGGAAGGTAGCGGCAAAGACCTCGGCTACAACTTTAGTATTACCGATTTTGTCAACGATTACGGTTTTGGATTACTCACCACCTACAACGCCATTAAGTTGCTGGAAAAAGAGGGATTTATTGCTTTTGATGAATCGGGAGGCCACTATTCAAGGTTGAAAATACTGCTGAATAATGAACAGTTGTACCGGTTTATTGTGGAAAACCCCAAATTTGAAAGGATTCTGAAAGAGATGCTCCGCTCCTATGGCGGCCTGTTTACCGATTATGTGAATATTCACGAAAAACAAATTGCTAAACGTACGGAGATGAAACCTGAAAAAATCATCTCTGTTTTGTCTTATCTGAGTAAATTAAAGATTCTCAGTTACTTCCCCATTAAATCGCAACCACAGATTTTCTATAACACAGTGCGTCTGCCGGTTGAAAATATCGGGTTCGCCAGAGAAAACTACCAAAACCTGAAGGAGGCAGCGGCACAGAGACTGGATGCCCTGATTGATTTTCTGACCAATAATCTCGAATGCAGGAGTACCCGGCTGTTGCGCTATTTTGGCGAAAAACACGGAAACCGTTGCGGCATTTGCGATGTTTGTCTTTCGGTAAACGAAACAGGCCTTAACGCACTTGAATTTGAACAAATCGAAACCAAAGTCAGGACATTGCTTTCCGGTAACGCCCGTCATCTTTATGAAATTATCCCGCTTATCACTGATTTTGAAGAAGATAAAATCCTCTCCGTTATAGAATGGCTACTTGACAACGGTACGTTAATCCGACAAAAAGATGAACGGATACGACTGTCAAATGAACTGAAGTTAGAGTTGTAGAGTCCAATTTTTCCAATAGACATTATTTACAATTCTAAGCACACGAATCATTTTATCCTGCGGATGGTAGAAATAATCTCCGAAACCCTTATCTTTGCTTAAAACATAAAGGTATCACTATGAAAAAACTAATCTTATTTCTTTTTTTCGCCCCGCTGTCCATTATGATTTATGCACAGGCAGGAACGCAAACTTTTAATATTTCGGCCGGAGGCATGTTTCCTCAAAAAGATTTAGGAAATAACAATTTGGTTGACAGCTCTTCCGGTTTTGCAGCAAACGGATACCATATTGAGGTTTCGTACAATTATCAGCTTTCCAACCATTTCGGAATGACTTTGGATGTGGAGTTCAACTCGGCAAAATACAGCTTTAGTAAATTGAAAAAATATTTTGAAGAAAACGTGGCCAATACTCAATATGACTTATTAAGTACCGAGAATTGGTCACTGGGCGGTATTTTTGTAAGCTATTACCTTCGGTTGCCCATAGGCAAGACCTCTTCATGGGATTTTGCACCGTTAGTCGGGTTTTTAGCCACCTATACACCCGAATACCAAATGACTACCATCGTTAATCTTAGTCCTCCCAAAACTTATTACCGCCAGCGTAGCAAAGCCTTCTCTTTTGCTTATGGTGTTGACTCCAAGATTAACATAAAAACAGGGCATCATGGCTTTTTTCTTGAAGGCAGGCTCCTTTATTCCAGTGCAAATTTTAAGCAGGTCAAAGGCACCGACATTCTGGGAAGACCTTATGACATGACTATTAAAATGAACCTAATGTATATCACGACCGGTCTGGGCTACACCTATTATTTTTAGAAAATTAAGTACGTGAAAAAACTTCCCCTTTCTTTTTACCGGCAGCCCGATGTGGTGGCAATCGCAAGGTCGCTACCGGGGAAATATTTTTTCAGCAATATCGATGGCCATCTTTGCGGCGGGATCATTGCTGAAACAGAGGCCTATGCCGGTGTAATTGACAAAGCCTCACATGCTTATAACGGGCGACGCACTGCACGCACCGAGACCATGTATCTTCCCGGCGGATTCAGTTATGTTTATTTCACCTATGGTATGCATCACCTCGTCAATATAGTCACAGCCGGAAAAGGCATTCCTCATGCCATACTCATACGGGGAATCATTCCAACGAAAGGAATTGAAATACAGAAGGTTCGCCGCAAAATGCCCTCTGGGGGGAAACAACTCACCAACGGTCCTGCCAAAGTTTGTCAGGCGCTGGGGATAACCCTACAGCATAATGCCCTGTCCATGACAGGAAATGTACTTTGGATAGCCGATGACCAATTTGTTCCGCAGGAAGAGCAGATCATTGCCACAACCCGTGTGGGCATTGAGTACGCAGGCGAAGATTCCCGACTTTCCTACCGTTTTATTCTGAAAAGTTCCGATTATCTCCCGGTAAAAAGCAAGCATGTATAATGCAAAAAAAATGTCCGGTACGAAAATACCGGACGTTTTTCATCGAAGTAAAGATGCGATTATTTTACACCTCTTGATAAGTCAGCGCCTGATTTAAATTTAACAACTTTTTTAGCAGGGATGTTAATTTCTTCACTCGTTTGGGGGTTACGACCTTTTCTGGCCGAACGGGTGGAAACAGAGAATGATCCAAATCCTACCAAAGCAACACGTTCACCTTTTTTAAGTGCATCAGTAGTGGAACTTACAAAAGCTTCGAGGGCTTTTTTAGCATCAGCTTTACTTAAGCCTGCACGTGAAGCCATAGCGTCAATCAATTCAGCTTTGTTCATAATTTTAATTTTTAATTAATACTTAGACAAATGATTTAACAAATATAGTGGTAAATCAATCAAATGCAAGGAAGTAAGCTAAAAAATATTATGAAATGTTGATAAATCCCGGATTTTGTTAATAAAATCGGGTTAAATAAGCCAAAGACACGGACTAAATCCGCTTTTTCACGCGAAGTGCCAGCCATCGTCCAGCACGAAGCCGCGAAGCAACTCGGCAGTTTGAAGCCTTTTTTTTCCGGCCAGTTGCAGTTCGTGAAGCCGGATGAAGCCATCTACAACAGCCACTTTTATGTAGTTTTTGCCATCCGTCAAAATGGTTCCGGGATGAAGCTGTGAGGAACTCTTTTCCCGGGAAACTTTAAAAATCTTTACGGTGAGTGTATCCCCTTTGGGAGAATTAAGTTCGGAAAAGGCGCACGGATACGGACTAAGTCCCCGAATAAAATTATGCACGGTGTCGAGGTCATTATTCCACTGAATCCGACAGTTTTCTTTGAAGATTTTCGGTGCGGGTTTCAGCAAGGTTCCGGGTTGAACAAGCTGCAGCTGGTTGATGGGAGTAATATCTTTTTTGAAAATCCGTTCGATGGTTTCCACCAGCAATTGGCCACCCACAACCATCATCCTGTCATGCAGCTCACCTGCAGTTTCTTCCGGGCCGATTTTCAGCTTCTTCCGAAGCAAAATATTTCCGGTGTCCGCCTCCTTTTGTAATATAAATGTAGTCAGTCCGGTCTCTTTTTCACCATTGATGATAGCATTATGGATGGGAGCGGCCCCGCGATATTGCGGTAAAAGCGAGGCATGCAGGTTGATTGTTCCCATTGGAGGCATGTCCCATACCTGTTCGGGAAGCATCCGAAAGGCCACCACCACCTGTAGATCGGCTTTCAGCACTTTTAATTCTTCGATAAAATCGGGGTCTTTTAGCCTCAGTGGCTGCAGAACTTTCAGGCCTCTCTCCACAGCATATCTTTTCACAGCAGACCGGCTGAGCTTTTTTCCCCGGCCTGCCGGTTTGTCGGGGGCGGTAATGACAGCAACAACCTGATATCCGGCATTTAAGATAGCCTTTAACGAGGCAACGGCAAAATCAGGCGTTCCCATAAACACAATATGGAAATTATCTTTTTTCTTCAAAATTACTCCTCTTGTCTGATGAACGGATGCGAAAGTAAGAAAATAAAAAAACCCGATGGAAATCCCATCAGGTTTTTTTAAGAAAATCTTCTGCTATTGGTGCTTTTTCAAAGCCTCTGCCCGTGCAATATACTTCTCTATGTCCTTGGCCTCAGAACTTTTAAAATAGTCTTGACGAATGCGCTTGTAAACCTTAATGGCCTGATCGTAATTTCGCATGTCTTCATTTACCTCACCGGCCCTGAGCAAAAACAGCGGGCTGGTAAATTCATTGTCCTTCAGATTGGCAGCTTGCATATATAAGGTAACGGCCCTGGCCTTATCTCCTTTCTCAAGATAGGCATCACCGAGAGCACCTTTGGCCATAGGGCCGATAATTTCATCATCACTATCAAATTTTTTCAGATACTTGATTGCACTGTCAAAGTTTCCTTTCTTCAGGAAGCAGATACCGGCATAATAGTTGGCGAGGTTTCCTGCTTTGGTGAAGCTATATGTTTTGGCAATATCCACAAAGCCGAGGTTGTTACCATCGCCGTAAAGGGCTTTGTCCAACGAATCGGCCTGAAAGTAATGCTGGGCAGGATAAATTTGTTCCTGTGCTTCCTTTTCTTTCGGCTGCAGGTAATATTTTTTAATGCCGAAAAATCCCAAAACGACAATAACCAAAATAGCGACGATTATGGTTAAGACCTTTTGATGATCAGCAATATACGCTTCTGTTTTGGAAAGAGATTCTTCAAGATTCTCAAACTGCTGCTGTGTGTGTTTTTCTTTTTGTTTCTTTTTCGACATTGTACGGATTTTTTTGAGCTTGCAAAAGTATATTTTTATTCGTTATAATAAAATAAGAAGCCGCAATTTTTTATCTTTGTTTCATTATAAATAAGGAGAAATCATTTTTTTAAGCAGGTATTTAACAATTCTTTATGTGGAAAACAACTTTTATCTGGATAACACTTTTGTTTTTGACATACGCACAGCCGGTTAAAGCGGGATGGGTCATTACGACGCAAAGTAAAGACAGTTTTGGAAACAAATCCTTCAGCACTACCTTCATACAGGACAGTATTATCCGTATCGACAAGCCCACCTCCATCAGCATAATCAATTTTAACCGAAAACTTGTTACACTTATTTTTGCACAGCACCGGGCCTACTGGCAGGGAACTGCTGAAGAATTGTACAAAACGACCACCGAAATGGCCGAACAACAGCTGACCAAACTGCTTGCCTATGCTCCTGAACAAAAAAGACAAGAGATAAAACAAGCACTGGAATCTTTCAGGAAGAATCAGACAAAACCTGATAGTCTCAAGGCTTTTCCGGAGGTAACCGTGAGGAATACAGACCAAACAGATACGCTTCTCGGTTATCCGAGTACGGAATATGAGATTATTATTGACAGTGTAGTCAGGCAGCGTGTGTGGGTAACCCAAAAGGTAAAGCCTTATCATGAAGCCGATGTACATCGGATTATGGCATTTGGCAATGCTATGAATCCCTTTTCTATCGAAAACAATCTTAGCCGCAACAAGGATTACATGAAGTTGCTGGAAGAAGGTTTTATTTTGAAATCAGTCAATAATAGCTCTGGCGGCAACAAACTCATCACGAAAGTGACCAGGGTTAAAAAGATGAATATTCCGCAAGCCATTTTTCAGGTACCCCCGGGATACGTCCTGACCAGTCTTGAAAATGTTATGATCCTGGACATGAAAAACAATATCCTGAATCCGAAAAATATAGCACCGGATGATGGCTCAGCAGACGATGGTCTGCCGGAGCTTCCCCGCAACAACAACTTCAACCAAAATCCATTCTAAAATGAGAAAAATCAGTATTTTTTTTATCAGTTTCCTTTTTTTACTTGGGAAAATCGGATTTGCTCAGGATACGACAAATTACGATATACAGGTAAAACAATTTCTTATGGTGGGTCCACTCGGCATTCAAATGCCGGCTTTCCACAGCAAGTCCAATATGGAAGGAAAGATATTTCAGCCTGTTAACCTGCTTAAATTTTCACAAAAAAAAGTTACCAGTCCTAAAGCAGGAGAAATTTTTCTGGAGAATGGAACTAAAGCCCTTCGATGGAAAAAATCGGAAATTCTGTCACCTTTCACGACAGATATTTCCACACAGTATGCCATTTACTGGCAGGCTTTTTATTTACAGGCCAACCGTTTTGTAAAATTAGAACTGAAAACCCAAAGTGCACAGCCTTTTGAAGTATTTGTTCAAAAGGAAAAGAAAGCTTCAAATTATTCCTTTGGTAAGAAATCGGTTTCCAAAACCGCTTCCCTCAAGCTGGAAAGAGGAAAATACCTTGTAGTGGTAAAACTGCTGGTCAAAAAAGGAGAGAAATCAATCCTTCCGGTAAAGGTTTCCCTGTCGTATGACAAAGAATTTTCGGACAACGCTGTGGCTTTATCGCTTTCGGACAAGCAGTTTATGAACATCCGGCATCTATTACTCGGGCAACGGCTTACATCCACTGCGCTAAGCGATGATGGCAGTATGATCATGTTAGATTTTACCGAGACATATCCCCCGAAAGGGAAAATCACTCGTTGGTTTGAAATCAAAGATACGAAATCAGGCAAAGCACTGTTTTCCTCGAAACACAGCGAACGGAAGGAGGCGAAATGGGTTCCCGGAAAGCGCTCGATTAGTTTTGTAGCCAAAAACGGGATTACATCTTCGCTTATTATTTACAACATAGACAGACACAGGGAAACTGTTTTAATGAAAATTCCGGAGCGATTTTCGACATACGAATGGAGCCCGAAAGGAAGTTTCATTATCTATTCCGTTCGCGAAAAAATTGAGAAAAACAAGAGTGGGGTCTTTAAACTCGAAGGCATGCCCGACCGCTGGCCATGGTACCGTACGCGTACACAACTGTATCTGTTTCGTACCGCCGACCACAGCATAAAACAACTCACATACGGCTATTTGACCAACAACCTGCAGGATATTTCGCAGGATGAAACACACATTCTCTTTTCACAAAGTTTTCCATATTACGCACAACGTCCCTACACCAAACAGGTTATGATGCAGATGAATCTAAAAAGCGGACAGGTGGATACCCTTTGGGACGCCAATTTCGGTGGTAGTGCCCTCTATTCGCCAAACGGAAAAAAATTGCTGGTTACCGGAAGCGCCTCTATGTTTAACGGTGCCGGCATTCATTTGAAAAAAGCCAAAATACCCAATGATTTTGACATTCAGGCCTACATTTATACTCTGGCTACAAAAAAGGTGGAACCCATAACCAAAGAGTTCAATCCGTCCATAGAAAAAATCTGGTGGAACTCATTGGATAATCGGATTTACATTTTGGCTCAGGACCGGACTTATGTTAATATCTGGAAGTACAGTACTTATAATCATAGTTTTAAGTTACTCCCCATGAAAGTAGATGTGGTAAAAGGTGTCAGCTTTGCCAGGAATTTACCTTTTATGAGTTATTCCGGAAGCAGCATCTCCTACCCTGCCACCGGATGGTTTTACAACCTGAAAGACAATGAGCAATCGAAAGTTGCCGATCCTGAAAAAGTTTTTTTTGCCAATGTGAAATTCGGAAAAACCGAAGACTGGAACTTTAAAAATAAAAAGGGGCTAATTATTGAAGGACGCATTTATTACCCACCCGATTACAATCCTCATAAAAAATATCCGTTGCTGGTTTATTACTATGGAGGAACTGTTCCGACTTCCAGGAATTTTGGTGGTCGTTACCCGAAAAATCTCTTTGCAGCCATGGGCTACATTGTGTATGACCTGCAACCCAGCGGTGCTACCGGCTACGGTCAGGATTTTTCAGCACTGCACGTTAACGGCTGGGGTAAAGAAAACGCCAGCGATATCATTGAAGGCACCAAAAAATTTCTGAAAGCACACCCTCAGGTGAACCCGAAGGCCGTTGGCTGTATGGGTGCTTCCTACGGAGGCTATATGACCATGTATTTGCAAACACAGACCGATATTTTCACCACAGCCATTGCCCATGCAGGCATCAGCGACATAACATCTTACTGGGGACAGGGTTATTGGGGTTATTTGTACAGCTCTGTAGCCTCAGCCAACAGTTTTCCGTGGAATAACAAAAAGCTTTATGTGGGTCAGAGCCCGTTGTTTAATGCCGACAAAATCCATACACCTATGTTGCTCCTTCAGGGCACAGCCGACACCAATGTTCCTACGGGTGAAAGTATTCAGCTTTATACCGCTTTAAAATTGCTCGGACGAACTGTGGAGCTGGTGGAAATAAAGGGACAGAACCATCATATTGTTGATTACAACAAGCGAATTTTGTGGCAGAAAACTATTTTTGCCTGGATGGCAAAATACCTGAAAAATCAGCCTCAATGGTGGAACAACATGTATCCCAAAAAAGATATGTAACTGATTTGCCCATGGATTTTCAAACAAAAAAAGAATTTCTCCACTTTCTTTCGGAATATCTAACTGAAAATCGGAGGCAACTTTTCGATAAGGTGATACAATATCGCACCCGGCATATCACGGTAGTGCTCGAAGATATTTATCAACCACACAATGCCAGTGCCGTGTTGCGTAGCGCCGACCTCACCGGCATTCTGGATATTCATATCGTTGAAAACAGGAACCGGTATCAGGTGAATCCGGAAGTAGCCATGGGGTCTTCCAAATGGCTGAATCTGATAAGATACAACGAAACGAAAAACAACAATACCATGGCGGCTTATGATGCCTTGCGCAAAGCCGGCTATCGCATTGTGGCTACCACTCCCCACACCAACGACCAGATACTGGAAGATATCCCCATTGACAGGAAAATGGCCCTGGTCTTTGGGACTGAGCTGAAAGGACTCTCCGAAACTGCCATTGCCCATGCAGATGAATACCTGCGCATTCCTATGTACGGGTTTACAGAAAGTTACAATATTTCGGTTTCGGCAGCACTTACGCTTTTCACTTTGACAGAAAAGTTAAGAAAATCTTCTATCACCTGGCAGCTAAGCGAAGAGGAACGACTTGACACCTTGATTGAATGGGCAAAACGCACCATAAAGCATGCCGAACTTTTCGAGAAAGAATTTCTCCAGACAAGAAAAAACGTGTAATAATTTTGGAAACCTTGAAATTTTTAATAATTTTACGGCTGTAAATAAAATAAAATATAATCATTCATTTAAAAAGAACTTAGCATGGGAAAAGGTGACAAAAAGACAAAACGAGGAAAAATTGTAAATGGTTCCTACGGAAAAGTCAGGAGAAGAAAAAAACCAAGAATAAAATACAAGAAACCTGCTGTTGCTGAGGTCACCAAAAAGGAAAATGTTGTAGCACAAGAGGAAAAATCCAAGATAAAAAAGCCGATAGAAAAAAAACCATCTATAAAGAAAACCACTACAGCGGCTAAATCAGAAAAAAAAGGGTCAGAAAAACCAACGGCTAAGAAAATTGCAGTTGCTGACCCGAAAAAAAATGAAACGGATAAACCAAAAGTTGAAACAGAAACTTAACAAACATGACGGGGCAAAGACCCCATTTTCTAATTCCCTCTCTGAAATGTCATGGCCAACTTCCTAAAAAGGTCTCCTCTGTGCTCGAAATTATGAAACTGGTCGTAGCTGGCGGCTGCAGGCGATAAAAGACAGCAGGAGACATCCGGTAGTTTCTGTAAATGACGAAAAACAGCCATCAGGTTGTCCATTGGCAAAAGGTTTTGATTACTTCCTTTCGTCTTGAACAACTTTAACATCCTCTCCCCCGCTTTTCCAAGAAAGAAAATATTTTTTATGTTAGTTTCCATTAAGAAATCGACCAAATCTGTGTAGTCCGGTTTGCGGTCGAAACCGCCGAGAATGAGCGTATCGACACGATTAACACTTTTCACTGCTGCTATGGTTGACTGAGGAACTGTGGAGATACTGTCGTTGTAGAAGCCAATGCCACCGAATTTACCTATGTATTCGAGCCGGTGAGGCAAAGCATGGAATCCGGCCAAAGCCCGGGGTAATTCTTCCGGTGGTGAGCCGAGGTGATGCAAAACGGCAAATGCCAGCAGGATATTTGTCAAATTATGCCCGCCTCTCAAGCCGGCACGCTGCAATAGTTCCTGCCGCCTCTTATTTTCGCCAAAAATTTTTTTCATGTCGGCAACCGTTTCGCAATTACAAGCCAACTTAGGAATATTCTCTCCGCAAAAAGCGCTGTCACCGGGCAGTTGGTAACGGAAAATGTTTTGTTTCACCTGTTTGTATCTTTCAAAAGTTTTAAAATAGTCGAGATGTTCGGGAAACAAATTAAGCAAAACAGCTATGTGAGGGCTATTGTGCACAAATTCAAGCTGATGAGCTGATAGTTCATAAACAATCAGGTCGGCTTTCCGAATCTTTTCGAGAAAGTCGAAAGCCGGCAAGCCTATATTTCCCATTAGCAGGGCACTTCTTCCTGTACTTTTCAACAAATGATAAATGAGGCTAACAGTAGTGCTTTTCCCTTTGGTTCCGGTAACTCCAATAGTTTGCCGGCCAAATTCGTGCAGAAAAAGATCGGTTTGGGAAGTAATTTTTTCCCTGGTATTTTCCGAAACTCCTTTCAGCGGTATCCCTGGCGATTTGATAACCAGGTCATAATCGTTTATGGCCAGCAGATAATCTTTACCGAGATGAAGCGGCACGTTGATGTCTTCGCCGGCGATTCCTGTATTTTGGTCAGCTATACCTATTTTACAACCGGGGAAATGTTTCCTTAAAAAGTTAAATGTGGAACGCCCCTCTATGCCAAAGCCGAGGATCAATACAGACTTTCCTTCCTGGAATCTTTCTTTAAAGGGCAGCATCGGCTATGGCTTGTTTTATGGCGTGAAAGAATCTTTCCGGAAGAAGGTGCTCTTGGTTCAAACTGATGAGCAATTTATTAAAATGTGCATTTTGTCGTTTTTTATCTGCATTCCCGGCTATCGTTACCAAAGGAAATTTCGGGTCTGTATTTTTTGTTTCAACGGATTTCCAAAGCGCCGCATTTACCTCTTCCGGCGTGCCCACACACTCGAAAGGTTTTATGGCAGTTTTACCATTTAGTTCGTCCATAAAAGGCGCTAAATTTTCATCTTTCAGCAGGTTTCTACCAAAGATTTTCTCCAATTTCTTCTGCGGCAAAAAGGGTGACAAAATTACGTAAGTAAACAGACATTTAGGACAGTTTCCGCACCAGCTATCCGTTTTGCTGCCCACATTACAACTACGAAAACTAAAATGGTGCTGCGGAAATCCGGAAAACAGACAAGCAATCTGCAATTCATCTAACGGACGCAAAAAGCTGAAATAACGCAGTCCGGGATGGACATAATTCTTTAAATACCAGTCAAAATCCTGTTCAAACTCAAAAGATTTAGAATATTGATGATTGATTTTTGAGTTGGGAACCGTACTTTGGTTTGCGCTGCTTTCGTTGGAAAGGGCAATATATTTGCTACCGGACAAGAGGGCTGCTAAAGCCGATACAAACGCAAGTAAGGCCGAAAACGGTGTGTGGCCGTTCAGGAAACCAGCTTCGTTTAATTTCAATAACTCCGGATTGAGCGTTCTGTTTACCACAACCGCTTCCTTTTTGGAAAATCCGGCAATTTTGATGGTTCGCAGGCCGGCTTCACGAGGATTCAGCAAAAAAGGAATAACATCAAAGCCAGTGGTTTTCAATAGCTCAAGACTCACCACCGAATCTTTGCCTCCGCCTATAGGAACCAGCACTTTTTTATAGCTGAGAGGTGCATCCGACATTCCTTTTGGCTCCCCTTCCGGGATAATTTCCATGAACGATTCCATGTCCGTTGCAATGCCATTCAGGAAAAAGAACTCACCAAGACCATGAAAATAAAGTTTCTTCCACCAGGTTATCTGTGTCGCATCCAAATGTCCGGCACGAACCACCACTTTAGGCGAACAGGCAGCCTTCCAGTAACTCACCAACTCGACCATACCAATCTGAAAAACAAGATTTTCCAGCACTTTCTTTGACAACCACTCCGCATGGTAAAAATTCCGCAAAGGAATCTCCATTTCCGGCTGAAAAGAGTATCTCCCCGCAAGGTCAAAAATAAAAGTTATCCGCAAACTTAATTTTGTCCAAATTATTGAATAACTTTGGAACACAAAATAAGGGTAAGCTTTTCGCAGCTCAAGAAAAATGTTATGGTTGTTTATCTTATCCAAAATAGTTTGGTATGTTTTTTGATTTAATAATGGCTGTAAAAATAAAGGAATAAACTGAAAAATGAAAATCGACCGGCTCATACAAATAAAATCCAATAATCTGAAGCCCGCAAAAGGGAGGTTGTTGCTTTCCGAGCCGTTTATGGGTGACTATTACTTTGGCCGTGCAGTCATTTTGCTGGCCGAACACAATCCGGAAGGCTCTTTCGGGCTTATCCTGAACAAACCGGTAAGCAAGATGCTCAATGAAGTAGCGGATGATTTCCCTTACCTGGAAACCCCTTTGTACCTTGGCGGGCCGGTGGAAACCAACCGTCTGTTTTTCATCCACACCCTTGGTGATCAGATTAGCGATTCCATTGAAGTGATGAAAGGACTTTTCTGGGGCGGAAATATGGAAGATGTGTCTGAATTGTCGCAACTGAAGAAGCTTACTCCTGAAAACAGCCGGTTTTTTCTTGGCTATGCCGGATGGGGCGGCCACCAAATGGAGGATGAATTAAAGAGAAATTCATGGGCCATAACCAAGTCCTCGGCAGAGCTCATCTTTTCAACTAAACCTGATGAACTGTGGAAGAAGCTAACCCGCAAACTGGGTAGCGACTACCGCTTGTGGGATAAGTTTCCGGTAAATCCTAATCTCAATTAGACTATTGTCAGCTAATGTTTTATCTTCTTTCGCGGATAAATCATCTTGTAGGTAGCTTTGTGTTTGCCGGCACTTATGTCGCTGAGCTTCCTTTTTAGAAGTAGCTTTTTAAAACTGGGAAGTCGGTCAACAAAAAGGATACCCTCGGTGTGGTCGTATTCGTGCTGTATAATACGAGCCTGAATGCCTTCAAAACGTACTTCCTTATGAAAAATGAAATTTTCATCATAGTAGCTTATGTAAATTACCGGCTTACGCGAAACATATTCGTTAATGCCGGGAACACTCAGGCAGCCCTCCTCAAATTCCCATACTTCGCCTTCTTCGCGTATGAGTTGTGCGTTTATAAAAACCCGTTTGAAGTCTTTGGTTTCAGGATGTTCTTCGGCAAATGGCGAAGCATCTACCAAAAACAACCGGATGGCGCGGTTCACCTGCTGGGCAGCCAGCCCTACGCCATTGGACTCATACATGGTTTTAAACATGTCTTCAATAAGTTTCTCCAATCCGGGAAAATCTTTATCAATTATTCCCCCTTTTTTTTTTAAAGTAGGATGACCGTATGCTGTAATGGGTAACATAATCTTTCTGTTATTTTACTGATTCAAGATAAGATTGTAGGATGAGGGTAGCGCTAATAGTGTCAACGAGAGCCTTGTTGCGGCGTTTTTTCTTTCCCAGCCCGCCATCGATCATGGTTTGAAAAGCCATTTTTGAGGTAAACCTTTCATCGTAACGCTCTATCCTCATTTCCGGATAAGTTTTCCTTAATTTTCTGACAAAAGGCTCCACGAAGCGGCTGGAATCAGACGGGCGGTTCATCATGTCGCGTGGTTCACCCACCACAATGGTCTCTACCTGTTCACGTTGTAAATAGTCCGAAAGGTACTTCCAAATATCTTTTGCCGCCACTGTTTCCAGTCCGGTGGCAATAATCTGCAACTCATCAGTAACGGCAAGGCCCACACGCTTTTGTCCGTAATCAATAGCTAAAATTCTCCTCATAATTTTGTGCAAAAATAATATTTTAATGGCTTCATTATAAAGCTCCCATATGGATATTAAAGCTTTTGGGAAGTAATGTTTAATGTAAAATTTAGCCGGGGTGTTACAGACGTTTCAGGAGGATGGTTTTTCACGGCTTCCGGGAGATAAACCGCACACATGGTATTGGCTACATGAATAAGAAATTTTCTTTTCTCCGATGGTGTGCCTTCCCAAATGGCAGCAAATACTTCCGGACGCATTTTTTCGGGATGGTAGGCATAATCGTGCCATACCACAATACTTTTGTCGTGAACCAAATGAGCAAAAACGTTTTCCGTATCCTTTTTTACAACATCATAATGGTGGTCGCCATCAATAAAAATCAAATCGAATTTTTGGTTAAATCCGGCAAAATCGAAAGTCAGCGAGTTGCCTTCCAAATGGGTAATATT
>CAYLSW010000003.1:0-29598 GCA_964386145.1 uncultured Lentimicrobiaceae bacterium
CGGGTACTGAACGGAGGTTTCCAGTCGTGGAAAGATGCCGGCTACGAAATAAGTACTGAAGACGTGTCCAAAAAGCCGGTGGCTGATTTTGGTGCACCCATTCCGGGCAGACCGGAACTGGCCGTGGACATTCCCGAAGCCAAAGAGATGCTGAAATCCACGGACGCCGAACTGGTGAGTGTGCGCAGCTGGCCGGAGTATATTGGCGAGGTGAGCGGCTACAATTACATTGAGAAAAAAGGACGTATTCCTGGCGCTATCTTCGGCAACTGCGGCACGGATGCTTACCACATGGAAAATTACCGGAATGTGGACCACACCACCCGCGAGTTTCACGAAATTGCCGCTCAGTGGCAGGAGGTTGGCATTACTCCTGAAAAGCATTTGGCTTTTTACTGCGGTACAGGCTGGCGTGGCAGCGAAGCATTTTTCAATGCCTGGCTCATGGGCTGGCCCCGCGTTTCTGTTTTTGATGGCGGCTGGTTTGAATGGAGCAACGACCCGGAAAATCCTTATGAAACCGGCGTACCGGAAGAATAATCCATATCAAACATACCGGACGGACAATAGAATGGCAAATACCATAACAGCATGGTTATCAATTTCTTGTTAAGAATACATTGTAGATATGGTGAAGATATAAACTGTTATCAGAAACAAATACCATTATTAGAAGAGAGTCACAAGGCACCATTCCTTAACCGCATACAACCATGCCCCCTAATGCAAATGCTTGTTCACAATCCCATAAAACAGCACATCAATCAGGGCTTTCAGTTTGGGTCGAATGGTGTGGTATTTGTCTTCTGCAAAAAAGGGAATTTCAATAGCCTTCATACTGAGGACAAGGGTATAAGCAACCATCTCCACATCATCCGGGGCAATGGAAAACTCACGACTTTCAATACCCTGCTTCAGAATCATACTTATGAACTGCACTTCCAGCTCGTCGTATTTGCGACGATATTTCTGAACAAAGTCATAATTCTCCAGAAACTCACGACGCATGGTCAGGTATAAGTTGCCGAGTTTCTCAAATTCCTGCCAGCGGGTATAAATGTAATCATAAATTTTTTGTTTTGCGGTACGGTCAGTATCCCGGATAATTTCGAGCAGGACATCTTTCAACGATTCGCCTTCAAAGTCAATAACTGATTGAAAAACATCTTCCTTACTATAAAAATAGTAATAGAGCGTACTTTTGGCTTTTCCTGCAGCGCGGGCAATGTCGTCCATGGTGGTTTTCGAGAAGCCGCTAACGGTAAAAGCTTTCCTCGCCGCTTTCACCAATTCTGCACGTACTTTTTCCTTTTTTGCCATGTTGACAATTGCTTTTGTCTTGCTAAGATATAAAAAGTTTGGAATCAACAAAAAGAATCACAAGGAAGACCCGTGCCATTAGGAGTAATGCGGAAGCTTTGTACGTGTAAGCTTTATTCGGGGACGCCCGAAGCGGAGAATATCAAGGCGTGGACAAAGAAACCGGGAGAATTTTCCCATTGAAATAGCGATGTCCGTTGAGCGTGAATTCCAGAATAAAACCGGCCATTTCGTCCGGGCCAAGCGGAGCTTTGTAATTGGGAAAAGCAACTGCAAGCATATCCGTTCGGACAGCTCCGAGGGCAAGGGCATTGACTTTAATATTGTATTGGGAAAACTCCACTGCCATACTCTCGGTAAGAGTAGCCAGCGCACCCTTGCTGGCGCTGTAGGCAGAAAGTCCCGGGAATTTTACACTCCCCTGAAAGCCACCTATGCTGGTAATATTAACAATGTGGGCTCCCGGTGAAATCATTGAAAAAAGGCACTGCACCAACGGAAAAATCGTCATCACGTTCACTCGAAAAGTATCTTCCACCTCGACTTCGGTAAGTTCCAAAAAGGGTTTGTTCACCAATATTCCTGCATTGTTTATTATCCGGTCTACACTTCCCATAGTTTTCTTTACTTCATCGGCAAGCCGGGAAAAATCACCGGTTTTCAGATCGAAAACATAAGTATGTAGCAAACCTTTTGTTTTCAGGAGATCATCGGAAAGCCGGTTTAGTTTTTCCCTGGAACGGGCAAAAGTAAACACCTCATAACCCTGGTGCACAAACTTTTTTACAAGCGCCATTCCAATACCGCTGCTGCCTCCCGAAATAAGAATTTTTTCCATTATTTCACCGGACTTAATGCTTTCATTTCCAGTTCCATTTTTTCCGCATCCGTGGCACTAATAGTGAGCACCCCCTTTTCATCGACGGTTATGGCGATGTAGTATTTAGGGTTGTTTTTTGCACCCGGTTCAAAG
This sequence comes from uncultured Lentimicrobiaceae bacterium, assembly GCA_964386145.1. Taxonomy (GTDB): domain Bacteria; phylum Bacteroidota; class Bacteroidia; order Bacteroidales; family F082; genus Sulfidibacterium. The sequence continues at coordinate 2,294 of CAYLSW010000003.1, forward strand.
TTCATATAAACAACACCTTTGAGAATATCATCTCCATATTTCCGCTTCATCTCCATGGCAGTTTTATATTCCGGTGTTATTGGAATCCCGGCTATAGAGGCAATCTTCTCTGCCTGATCCATGGCTTGTTTGTAACTTCCTTTGTAAACAAGCGTTACAGAGTTAAAGCCCCCTTCTCTTCTATCCTCGGTAGTTGTCTGCGAAAGGGCTTTGTCCTGCACCATATTCTTCGGTTCGGTTAGTCCCAACGCTTTTGCCCATCCGGGAAGTCCTGGTCCGCGAACATTACCCAAATTCACGGCAGCCTTCCTGTTATACTGATCATCAATAGCTGCCAACCGCTTTTGGGCCTCTGCTTCAGTGATTTTACCCTGGCGATAATCTGTTTGTACTTTTGCTTTCCGCGATGCCCTGTCATCCATCATATCCATTGTTTTGTCCGCTTTTCGCAAACTGCGATTAAACTTGTTGAGCCGAACGTCAAACTTCTTTTTCTGATTGGAATGAGGCGAGCCACAGGAAGAAAAGGTAAAAATTATTCCTGCGAATAAGAAGGCAATGGCTAATAAAGAAAACCGTTTCATAAATATTAAGTTGAAAATTTTTTTCAAATGTAACATAAAATCATCTTTGAGACATTCATACTATATAAAAAGATTTCAACTATCTGCTTCCAAAATTTCGTATTTTTGACTAAATTTTCGGGATATGAAAATGAAAGGCTTTTTTTTATTTCTATTGCTTATCAGCTGGCCTACAGCAGTGTTTTCACAACAGCCACAGCAGATAAAAAAAGACTTTACAGCAGCTTTCTCAAATGGGAATACAAGTATACTGAAAAGCTATTTTAAGGGGTTTGTGAACATAAATATCCCCGGAGAAAAAGGCTTTTGTTCGGACACCAAAGCCAGTTGGCTGCTTCAGGATTTTTTTCAAAAGCACAAAGTTAAAGGATTTTCATTAAAAGAAACGGGCTACTCTGGTGACAACTACTATTTGATCGGCCAATACAGCAGCGGAACAACCCTGTGGAATATCTATTTTTTATTCAGCCCTGGAGAAGACAACTTTCAGATTCAACAGATGGATATCGAACAAATTAGAAAATGACAGAAGAAGAACTAATACACAAAGCGCTGGAAGAAGATATGGGAAGCGGTGACCACACATCGCTGGCCACTATTGACGAAGAAGCTACGGGCACAGCTGTTATGCTGGCCAAAGAAAAAGGTGTGCTGGCCGGAACGAAAATTGCTGAAAAGGTATTCAAAATACTGGACCCCGAATCAACTGTCGACATCCTGATAACCGATGGAAGACATCTTTTCCACGGTGATAAAATTATGATTGTCAGCGGGAAAATACGGGCATTGCTCTCTGCCGAACGTACTGCCTTAAATTATGTTCAACGTATGAGCGGTATTGCCACTTTTACTGCTGATGTGGTGAAACGGCTGGCAGGATTACACACGAAAGTACTGGACACACGAAAAACCACACCATGCAACCGCCTGTTCGAAAAAATGGCCGTCAGAGCCGGTGGCGGAGAAAACCACCGCTTCGGGCTGTACGACATGATTATGATCAAAGATAACCATATTGATTTTGCCGGCGGCATTAAACCTGCCATAGAGAAGGTTCATCACTATATGAAAATCAAGCATCTGGATTTAAAAATAGAAATTGAAACCAGGAATCTTCAGGAGTTGGAAGATGTGTTAAAAATTGGCGGTATCCATCGAATCATGCTGGACAATTTCACGACAGACGATTTACGGAAAGCTTTGAAAATGATTGATAAAAGATATGAGACGGAAGCCTCCGGCGGCATCACACTAAAAACTATCAGGGCATATGCCGAAACCGGCGTCGATTTTATTTCAGTGGGCGCACTTACCCATCAAATCAAAAGCCTTGATATCAGCCTAAAGTCTGTAAATCATTAATTATCACCGCATTGTACAACCTAAAAAGAAGATATCGCCATTTCCAGCTCCGGCTGAGACATCTGCTGCGGATGACTGTTTTGCTTGATTTCGATGGCATGACGTTGTACGATGTGCTGGTTTTTTTCTTCCGCGGTCTTTTCAAAGGGGTGCTGACATACCGGGCAGCGGCCATAGCCTACAACTTTTTCCTGGCCCTCATTCCGTTTGTCATGTTTCTCTTTACACTCATCCCATTTGTAACCGGAGAGCATTATCAGATTTATCTGCTCGACCTTTTGCAGGAGGTCATCCCTTCAAACATTTATGCCATGGTGAGACACACCGTAGTCGAAATCATCAGCAGACCCCATCAGGGACTGCTGTCTGCCGGTTTTTTCATGGCCATTTACTTTGCCACCAACGGTGTGGACGCCATTATAGAAGGTTTTAACCAAAGCTATCACACCACCGAAAAACGCCCGTGGTGGAAACAAAAGATGGTAGCTTTCGGACTTATGCTGATTCTTTCTGTTTTCATTTTTATTTCTTTTTCGCTGCTCGGCTTTGGCGAGTTCACCATCCGGCTGCTTACCGATAAACACCTCTTGACAAGCGGAGTCTCCATCTATTCGCTTCAGCTTTTACGCTGGCTGATTATTTTGTTTGGAACACTGTTTAGCACATCACTTCTATACTATTTTGGTCAGTTGAAAACGGGCAGGGAAGATGTCCGTTACCGTTTTTTCTCGGCCGGCTCCCTCCTCTCCACGGGTTTGTTCATTGTCGGTGGCATGGTCATCAAACTCTATTTTGAAAACTTTTCGCGTTACAACATTCTGTATGGCTCTATCGGGTCGTTGATCATTCTGCTGGTGTGGATTTATTACAATGCTTTTATCATTCTTATTGGATTTGAATTAAATGTGAGTATCCGCTTGTCGCGAAAGGAGGCGTTGAAAAAGAAAAAATATCAAATTGCCAGATGATGTTTTCGGTGTAAAAAACATGTTTTAACAAGACTGCCAACGTAGTCTCCGGGATGGGAAAAATACTAAATTTGCAGCACAAAAATTGTCCATATCCGTGAAAAAAGTCATATCAGTGGTAGGTGCCCGTCCCAATTTCATCAAGATTGCACCCATTCATAAAGCTTTTCTAAAGTACGAAGACCGCGTTCAGCATCTTATTTGCCATACCGGCCAACATTTTGACCGGAAAATGTCCAGCATATTTTTTGATGAGCTGGAGATTCCCAAACCGGATTTTTCGCTGGGGATTGGCGGGGGAAGTCATGCAGAGCAGACGGCCCGCATTATGATAGCTTTTGAAAAAATACTATTACAGGAAAAACCCGACTTGATCATTGTTCCCGGCGATGTCAATTCGACCCTGGCCGCCAGCCTGACTGCTGCTAAACTACACATTCCGGTAGCCCATGTAGAAGCCGGATTGCGCAGCTTCGATCGCGACATGCCCGAAGAAATCAACCGCGTGCTGACAGACGAAATCTCAGATTTGCTTTTTGTAACGGAAAAAAGCGGTATGGAAAATCTTCATCACGAGGGTGTCCCGGAATCAAAAATATTTTTTACAGGTAATGTCATGATCGACAGTCTCATATACTACATGCCAAAAATAAATCATTCCGACATCCTCACCTCACTGGGACTTAAAAAACAGCAATATATCTTGTCCACTTTTCACCGGCCATCTAATGTTGACCACCCGGAGCAGCTCAAAAAAATACTGGAAAGCATGAAATATCTCTCCACCACCCTGCCGGTTATCTTCCCCATTCATCCCAGAACACGCAATAACATAAAACATTTTGGCCTGGAAAATATTTTGTCTGAAGAAGTAACATTACTTGACCCGGTAGGCTATATAGACTTTCTGGCTCTGACCAAAAAAGCAGTACTGGTATTAACCGATAGTGGTGGTATTCAGGAAGAGACAACTTTTATGGGAGTACCCTGCATTACGGTTCGAAACAACACGGAGCGACCGGTAACCTGCGACGTTGGCACAAACTATCTGGCAGGCAGTGATTATGAAAAAGTAGTGGATAAAGCACTTGATATCCTTATGGGAAATCACAAACAGGGAAAAATCCCCGAACTTTGGGATGGAAATGCTGCTGTGCGTATTGCCAAAATCGTTGTTGAGCATTTAAAAGTTTAAGCTATGAAAATCTTAATGGTCCTTGATCATGAATTTCCTCCGGATATCCGTGTGGAAAATGAAATGGAAGCACTGGAAAATGCAGGTTATGAAGTACATCTGGCCTGTTATACCATGCAAGACAGACCATTTTTTGAAGAAATACATTTAGTAAAAGTTCACAGGAAACCGATATCCCTTTTCCTTTACAAAAGTAGTGTGGGAGCATTAAAGTTTCCATTTTATTTTAATTTCTGGCGGAGTTTTTTAAAAAAGTTGTTCCTCAGTGAACAATTTGATGCCATCCATATTCACGACCTGCCCCTCGCAAAAGTGGGTCTGGAATTCAGTAAAAAATTTGGAATCCCGTGTACGCTTGATCTACACGAAAACTGGCCGGCCCTACTGAAAATTTCCATGCATACTAAAACAATGTTGGGCAGGTTATTATCCAACGATACGCAATGGGAGAAATACGAAATTAAAAGTTGTGCCGAAGCGGATAAGGTCATCGTTGTGGTCGAAGAAGCCAAAAAAAGACTAAAGCAACTTGGAATTGATGCAGATAAAATAGAAATCGTTTCCAATACGCTCAATTTTGATCATTTCGAAATTCCTCCGGAACACCCTGACAAAGAAATCACCACGTTGCTGTACGCAGGGGGTATAAACCGTCACAGAGGACTGCAACACGTTATCCGCGGTATGAAATACTTTCGTGACATTAATCTTGTACAATTGCTGATATTGGGCAATGGCTCTTATCTGGAAATATTGAAGCAACTTGCAAAAGAGGAAAGGGTAAGCGAACATGTCTGGTTTCCGGGGTGGAAAAACTATCAGGAAATGCAATATTTTATTGGAAAATCGGATATTTGCCTGATACCACACCTGAAAAATCCCCATTCCGACTCCACCATACCACACAAATTATTTCAGTACATGTATGCCGGAAAACCGGTCGTAGCCTCTGATTGCAACCCAATAAAACGCATCGTGGAAGAAACCCAAAGCGGGCTTATCTATCCCTTCAACAGCCCGGAAAAATTTGCCAAATGTGTTGAACAGCTTATGATGCAAAAAGATTTTTATAACAAATGTGCCGAAAACGGAAAGAGAGCCGTGGAAAAAATCTACAACTGGGAAAAAGACAGTAAAGTATTACAATCTATCTACAGCAAAATCCACAACAATGGATAACAAAAAAATTTACGAAGACCACGACTGGGAAAAACTTGATTTAATAAAACTGAAGTCGAAAATTGAGAAAGTTATCGAATGGATTCCCTCTGATGTGAAAACCATTCTTGATGTCGGATGCGGAAACGGCGTCATTACCAATATTCTTGCCGAACATTTTGACGTAACTGCCGTTGACCGGAGCAAAAAAGCTTTGTCCTATGTGAAGACAAAGAAAGTTGAAGCCTCTGCCGACGATATCCCCTTGAAAGACAAAAGCTTCGATCTGACCTTTTCCAGCGAAATGCTGGAACATCTCGATGACAAAACATTGGAGGGCACCATCCGTGAACTAAAACGGCTTTCAAAAAAATATATTTTCATTACGGTGCCCAATGGCGAGAATCCTGGCAAGTTGGCCATTCAGTGTCCATCGTGCAGTTATATTTTTAATCGTCCGAATCATCTCCAAAGTTTTAAACTTTCCGACTTCAAGAGATTGTTCTCTGAGTTTAAGGTAATTAAGTCACTTGCATTCGGCCAGCTTACACGTTATTATCAGCCGGCACTGCTGAAGGCCAAGTTGAAGTTGACCCCCTCTTCGGCATGGGTTCCCTACTATTGGATACATAGAACAGACCGGCACACTATCTGTCCCAAGTGTGAACATGAATTTGAAAACACATACAAATTTCATCCTTTAGCGAGTGCCATCGACATACTGAACGTACTGGTATCTCCCAAAAAGCCTTATTGGCAGTTTGTCCTTATGGAGAAACAATAATCCGTATTTTTATCACAATTTTAAAACCTGCATTTTGGGCGTTATTCAAAAACAAAGTATTTCGGGAACTATATATTCCTATTTGGGCGTACTGCTGGGATTTATCACCGTCGGTTGGCTTTTTCCCCGAATTTTATCTACGGGGCAGGTGGGGTTACTTCGCATTCTAGTATCTTATTCCGTGCTCTTTGCCCAGTTTGCCAGTCTTGGCATAAATTCGGTAAGTATAAAACTCTTTCCTTATTTCCGTAATTCAGAGGAAAAAAATCATGGATTCCTGGGGATTGCTTTGCTGGTATCGCTGGCAGGTTTTATTTTGTCCACCGGTATATATCTTCTGTTAAAACCACTTTTTATCTCTCAGGCTTCAGATAAATCCATACTTTTTACCACCTATTTCTACTACGTGGTTCCGCTCATTCTCTTCACTCTGCTCTTCAGTATTTTCGACACTTACTACCGCGTACTTTATAATGCCGTTAAAGGTATTGTTTACAAAGAGGTGGTTCAGCGTTTGCTTATTCTGGCAGCTATTCTCCTCTATTTTTTCAAAGTGATTGACTTTCAGTGGTTGGTAATTTTGTACGTGCTGGCATTTATCTCACCGTCATTGTTTCTGATGGGAACACTTATCAGGGATAAACTGTTTTTTGTAAAACCGGATTTTGATTTTATTGACAAAAAGATGGCTCGCGAAATGATGAATGTGGCCTTTTTCGGAATACTGGCGAGCTTTTCGGGGGTGTTGGTGCTGAACATTGATGTGATCATGGTGAACCAGTATCTCGGTTTGGGAGAAGCCGGCATTTATACCATTGCTTTTTTCTTCGGAACGCTTATTCTTGTTCCCATGCGCACCATGGGAAAGATTAGTTCGGTAGTCATTGCCGATGCCTGGAAAATCGACGACCGTAAAACCATCATGGAAATCTACCGGAAAAGTTCCATCAGCCTGAGTGTTATCGGTTTTTTACTGTTCATAGGAATCTGGGGTAACTTAGACAATATTTTTCAAATTGTGGGGAAAGATTACACTGCCGGCAAATATGTCATCCTGCTCATCGGGCTGGCCAACCTGTCCGACCTGTTTATGGGTGTCAGTCCGCACATTATTTTAAATTCAAAACATTATCGCTGGTTGTCCTACCTGCTTTTCGTCTTTGCCATTCTGCTTATCGTTACCAATATGTTGCTCATCCCGCGTTACGGAATTACCGGTGCAGCGCTGGCCTCCTTATTTTCCAAATATATTTACAACAGCCTTAAGTTCATTTTCTTATACAAGAAATACAAATTTCAGCCCTTTAATTATAAACATCTCGAAATCATTTTATTTGCTTTTCTATCCTGGTATCTTTCCACTCTTATTCCGGTGCTGAGCCATTTTATTTTGGATTTGGTTGTCCGCAGTCTGTTTATCAGCGTGGTTTTTCTGGTGCCGATTTATTTTTTCAAAGTATCGGAAGAAATCAACCAAAAGGCGCAACAGGTATTCCGCAAACTTTTCATACACGGCTAATCATTCTTGAAGAAAACCGTGCTACTTCGAAATAATTCCTAATTTTGCCTGATTTTTGGAAAATAATAAATTATGCTCAAACCATTAAAAATTTGCCTTGTGGGAAGCGGGGCCATCTCCACGGCTTTCGCGCAGGTTCTTGGAAAAAATGATCGTAACACGGTTGACATTTTGTCCGTTGAGGAGGATGTCATCTACTCCATTAACCGGCACCACATTAACCACAGATATTTTCCTACCATCAAGTTGAATAAAAACGTGCGGGCTACAGCAGACAAAAGTTTCCTGAAAGAATCGGATATTATTTTTTTGGGAATCCCCTCTACGGCCATCATCGACTATGTGGTTGAAAACAAGGCTCTTTTTAATCAGGATGCCATTTTGGTTAATCTTGCTAAAGGCTTTGGGAACCAGAGCAACACCATCCCACAATGTTTGGAAAAAGAGATTAGCCAACCTGTTATCAGCTTAAAAGGGCCTTCGTTTGCACGTGAAATCATCAATCTGATCCCCACCGGGATGACGGTAGCTTCAAAAAACAGTAAATATTTTGACTACTTCAAAGAGCTTTTTGAGGATACCAATATTTTCCTTGATTTTACCAATGATGTGATTGGCGTTGAACTCTCCAGTATTTTGAAAAATATTTATGCCATCATCATCGGTATCGTAGATGCCCACTATGATTCGCCCAACCTCCGCTCGCTGGTGCTGACACGCTCCATCAACGAGATGCGCTACCTGCTTTCGCGCTTTGGCGGAAAGGAAAAAACCATTTTCAACTACTGCGGGTTTGGCGATTTCAGCCTGACGGCGCTCAACGACATGAGCCGCAACCGAACGTTGGGACTCCTTATCGGAAAGGGATTTTTTACCGAATACATTTCGGAGAAAGTGGTACTCGAAGGAAAAATTGCCACTAATGTGTTTGTGGAAAAAATCGCCACCAAACGCAACATTCGCACACAAGATCTTATGATGAAAGAACTTTATCGCGTATTCAACGAAAAAGATTATGACATCTCCAATTTTGTCAAGAATATCCTGGCAGCCAAGCCTATAAAAGAAGATCTGTTTACCTGGTTTTGACCATCCGTAAATAAAAATTATTACAATACATTCATTACGGGTTTCTTCCTAAGACTACTTTTAAAATCGGTTTTTTCGCTTCCAAATCCGTTGCTTTGGAACAAGTCGGAAAATTCAAAACATTTCCGGATTATTTCTGTATTTTTGTCCTGAATACAGAAAGTAAACAAGAGTATAGGCATCTGCTTAAGTTTGTTTGAACATCTGATGTTAGATAACAAATGGCAGGGAGCTCGTTCGTAAAAATTCACGTTGTAAAAGAGTAAAGCAAATTCTGAATCGGCTGATTACTTTAGTAAAGGCTGTCAGAATACAAACCTGGCAAAACAGGAAATGACAAAATGCGTCTTTTCATTTTGAAAATTAAACTAATCAGGTGGTGCAACATTATGGGAATCATTAATTATGAATAAATTAGATGTTACTTTTTATATCATTTTGGTTGTGAAGAAATGTCAGGAAAGCATAAAGAGAAACAGAGGAAAAAATTACCAGAATATTGATGTCAAAAATTAATTATGGAACGAGTATTGATTTTATCACCTCACACAGATGATGCAGAGTTAGGTTGTGGAGCGACTATCACCCGGTTTATCGAAGAAGGTAAAAATATATTATGGGTAGTTTTTTCTACAGCTGAAGAATCACTTCCTGAAGATATGGCTCCTGATACATTAGAAACAGAATTTAGAAATGTGGCGCGCAATTTGAAGCTGAATGCAGATAGTATAATTATCAATCATTTTAAAGTCAGGTATCTGCATGAAAAGCGACAGGAAATTCTCGAATTACTTGTTAAAATCAGAAACTCATTTGACCCGGAACTGGTAATAGGCCCATCATTAAATGATTTTCATCAGGATCATACAATTGTGGCAAATGAAATGGTGAGAGCTTTTAAATCTCATTCAAGTATTATTAGTTATGAATTACCCTGGAATCACATCACTTTCAATACCCAGTTATTTTTTAAAGTGACCTCAAAACATTTAGAGCAAAAGATCAATATTCTCAAAGAGTATAAATCTCAAATGAAGAAAGAAAGATCCTATTTTTCAAGGGATTTTATCAGGGGATTAGCAATAACACGGGGAATACAGGTGAACGCAGATTTTGCTGAAGCTTTTGAAGTAATTAAATGGATAGAATCATAAATTTTAGTCATGCAAAAAAAAATAAAACTACTTGTCACAGGCGCCGGGGCACCCGGAATAGCAGGTACAATTTTTTCTCTTCGAAATAATTATGATAATCGTGATCTTCACATTGTTACAACCGATTCCAAAACAGATGTTGCAGGAAAATACATCAGTGATGATTTCTATCAAATCCTGCCGGCTTCACAACAAGATTTATATTTAGAGTCTCTCTATAATGTTTGCAGGAAGCAAAATATCCAAATCATTATACCCCAAAATACTGCCGAGTTGTTGCCCCTGTCTTCGAATAAAAAATTGTTTCGTGATATAGGAACTGAAATTCTCTTGTCAGACAGCAGTGCCATTAAACGGGCAAACAATAAATATGAACTTATGAAAGTTTGCACAGAGAATGATATCCCGACAGGTAAATTCTTTTTAGCAGATAATTTTGAGGATTTATACCATTTTGCTATTGAAATAGGCTGGCCTGAAAAAAAGGTGGTTGTGAAACCCCCCGATTCAAACGGCATGCGGGGAGTTCGAATAATTGATGAGAAAATAAATCTTAAAGAATTGTTTTACAAGGATAAACCGTCATCTTTATTCCTAAAGATAGATGATTTAAAAACTATTCTTGGCGACGAGTTCCCACAATTGATTGTTACCGAGTATCTGCCTGGAATGGAATATACGGTTGACATGCTTAGAAGCGACAATGTGAGCTATGTGATTCCGAGAACACGTGATGAAATAAGAACCGGTATCACTTTTAAAGGAAAAGTAGAAAATAATTATGATATAACAAGATTTTCGGAAACCATTGCCGAAAAACTTAATTTAAAATATTGTTTTGGATTTCAGTTTAAACTGGACGAAAACGGAATACCAAAGATACTGGAATCAAATCCAAGGATTCAGGGTACCATGATAATGTCAACACTGGCAGGTGCTAATATTATTTATACCGGAGTAAAAATACTTTTAGGAGAACCCGTTCCAGAGCTAAAAATCAATTGGAGCACTAAATTTTTTCGCCTTTGGGGAGGTATCAGCGATAGCAATCAGGGAATACAGAAATTAAACATCTAACATTCATGCAACTTAATATTTATGCCTACAAATGTTATATTTTTGATTTGGATAACACTCTTTATAATGAAGTGGACTATCTCTACCCGGCATACCGTGAGATCGCTCATTTCCTACACGAAAATTACAATTTAATTACAGAAAAAGTTGAGAACTACCTAATATCAGAATTTACCAATTCCGGTCGAAAGAACTTGTTCGACAATCTAATTGAGAATTATAAATTACCAAAAGGGACTTTAGTCGATTTATTATTTATTCTCCGAAATATTCAAAGGGTACAAAAGATTAATCTGTTTCCGGAAATGGAAAGTTTGTTAAACCAACTTGTTCTTAAGAATAAGTTGGTTTACATACTTACAAATGGAAATATTGTACAACAAAAGAATAAAATAAATCAGATTAGCTGGAATGGGCTCATAAATAAAATCGACATTAAACTGGCGAATGAAATTGAACCAAAACCTTCGCCAACAGCTATATATGAAATTCTTAAAGAACGAAATCTTGAAAAATGCGAAGTTGTGTTTATAGGAGATTCTAAAATTGATGAAGAGTGTGCCGGGAGAGCAAATATTCAGTTTTTAAACGTAAGCTTGTTTTTAAAGAAATAACACTTTGTGCCGTTAATTACATGGCAATCTCCTACATGGTAAATCTTACTCCGGAAGACATCTTTCAGACAAACAGTTTTGCCATCTCAGCTGTCAGGTTTTCCCGCGAGAATTCTTCACAATGATTTTCACCAACAGTGTTCATACCCTTCTCCCATTCATTGTAACTTTTCTTCAGATAGTTTTCAATGGAAGCCGAATCATCGTAATCAATCATTTTACCGGCAGAGCAGGAATGAAGAATTTTTGCCGCATCGCCATCGGCAGGTCCTATCCCCATAATCTTTGTCCCCGAAGCAAGATATTCAAAGATTTTTCCGCTTAGCAGACCTTTATTATGAGGAACATCTGCAATTGCCAAAAGCAACAAATCGGAAGAAAGCATGTATCCGATAGCTCTGGAGTGTTCCACATGGTCGATAAAAACAGTCTGTTCTCTAAGACCCAGCTGATGAATCAACTTTTTATAGTTCTCTGAAACCCTGCCGACAAACTGAAGTTTCAGCTTTTCCAGACTTAATCTGCTAACCACGTTAAAAAAATTATCTATATGATAATTATCGGCAAGGGTACCCGTGTAGGTCAGCGTAAACAAATCATTTCTCTTTTTATGCATTTGCCGGAAATCTTTTTCATCATAGCCATTGGAAATGACGTGGATTTTGCCCTCCTCCCCTTTTCCGAGTTTGCCGGCAAACAGTTTTTTAATAGACTCACTCACCACTACCACACGGTCAGCTCCATCCAGCACTCTGCTTTCCAGCTTCTTATCGCGTACTACTGCCAATGAAGTGTGATACATCAGGTTGTAGTAGTAAATGTCTGTCCACGGATCACGCAGATCGGCAATCCAGTTCAAATCAAATTCTGATTTCAGTGTCAGGCCAATGAGCTGGGTGGAGTGTGGTGGACTGGTCGTCACCATATTTTTGATCTGGTACTTCTCAATCAGTTCCCGGGCAACCGGCAAAACATAGCGGTTCCATCCTTTGCGGGCATCAGGAATAAAAAAATTCCCACGGATAAACCGGAATAACTTCTCCAGGACACCAGGCTGTGCTTCGTTGACAAAACCGGCATAGGGAATCTCTTTTTTCCCCAACAGTTTTTTATAAAACCGAAACGGTTCAAAAGTATCCGTTCTGATAACTTTAATGGTTTTTACTTCATCTTCAAGCGAATAATCTGTAAGCGGATAAGAAGCTTTTTCAGGATTTACCGTGATAACTATCGGCTCAAAGCCAAAGCTTTCAAGGTATTTTGAGAACTTGACCCATCGCTGAACGCCGGCACCTCCGCTCGGCGGCCAGTAATAAGTAATAATCAATACTTTTTCAGACGTTTCTGTCAATTTATTTTTTTATTTTTATTAATGGTGCTCTTCAGAAGATAAAAAAGAAACCAACCCAACACCAGCAACAGAAAAACAGAAGATACCAGAGAAACCGGCTCACCGATGCTCCACACTTTTGGCTTAAATTTAAATTCAATTGTGTGCTTCCCGGGGGGTACCACCATAGCCCGCAACAAATAATCGGCACGGAAATAGGTTGATCTCCTGCCATCTACAAAAACTTCCCAGCCTTTGGGATAATAAATTTCGGAGAAAACCACCAACTGTCGTGCTTTTGACTGAAAATCATATACCAGATTGTTGGGAGCATAGCTGAGTAGTTTAATTTTTGCAGAAGCATCCAGCGGGAACTGCTTTTCTTTCAGCTGGCCGGCAAACTGCTTGTCCACCACCACCGCTGCCCGGAGATCCGTTTTGCCCAAAGCGGCAATGGCACCATCGGCATTATTTACCCACTTTATACTCTGTACCATCCAGGCATTGCCAAAAGCATAAGTATTAAATACAGGTTCCACCTTGGGATTATAGATAATATATTTGGTGTTCAGCATGTTCAGTATCTGCTGCTTTTGCAGGGCAACTGCAACTTTGTCAGCAGTAGGCGAAGAAGCAAAAACTTTCCGCAGGTTGTTAATTTCAGACCTAAGGTATTCATCAATGATATCCTGATAGCGTTGTAACTTAGCCCCATGATAACCACCGATGGCCATATGGTAATAAGAGGTGCCGGATTCGTTAAATACATTTTTCGTCAGATCAAGTACACGGAAATCAGGGCTTTTGTCGCGTAAAATATAACGGTCAGCAATAGTTTTGTGGAAGGGTTCTTCGGCTTTGCGAGCTACTTCAAAATTACTGTCATTCAGATATCTTTTGTCCACACCTGCCAAATCCACCAAAATCAAAAGACCGAGAGCTGCCACAAACCAGCCTTTTTTTAGTTTCCCAATAGCAAAGAAATAAAGCAACAGTGCTGCACCAACAATAAAGAACAGGCTACGCAGCACATCTGCACGGAAAATGGCAATGCGAACGTCTTTCAGACTGTTGGTAAAAGCAGCAACCTGTGCCGGATCATTGCTCAAACGTAGTTGCGCAAATTGTTTCAATTCAAATTGGCTAAAGAAAGTGAAGAAACTATCGGGAAACAGCCAAAAAAGAAAACTGATACCGGCAGTAAGGCCCAGAGAAATATAAAAAGCTTTTTTCTTTTTGAGTAATAATCGCGGTTCTTTCAATATCTTATTCAAAGCCAACATGCCGAGCAGCGGGATGGTAAGCTCAGCAATGACCAGAATCATAGACACCGCCCTGAATTTATTGTATCCCGGAAGGTAGTCAATAAGCCAGTCGGTGAGAGACGGGAAATTTTTCCCCAATGCAAAAAGGATAGAAACAAGAGTGGCAGTAAACAAGGCCCATTTCAATTTATCATCCAGAATGAACATGCCCAGCACAAACAAAAAAACCATAACAGCCCCCACGTAAACCGGGCCGGAAGTACCGGGCTGATTACCCCAGTATTCGCTCTGCTGTGCGATAACCTTTCTGAACCGCGGATCGGCTTTGTCAAGGGCTTTGTTTTCATACCCGATATAGCCTGAGGCACCCCCTTTCACATCAGGAATCATCAGCGACCAGGTCTCACCGACGCCGTAACTCCAGGCGGTGATGTAGTCACGGTCGAGCCCCCCGGATTTGTTCTCTTTTTCCTTTGATAGTACGGGTTTGCCACGCATGGTATATTTGCCGTATTGCCAGGTTCCCCACAACGGCGTAATGTTGATGGCCACAGCTATTCCGGCAGCACCCACAAGCACGAGGGCAGCTTTCCAGAAATAAGCCATCTGTTTTTCTTTCCACGATTTTATCAATTGATAAACACCGTAAATCAACACAAGGATCAACAGATAATAGGTAATCTGCAAGTGTCCGGCAATGATTTCAAACGTAAGTGCAACGGCTGTCAGCAGTCCCCCTTTCCACAGCTTCCCTCTGAACGTCAGGATGATTCCGGCCAGCACCGGGGCCATATAGCCGATAGCATGTGCCTTGGAAGTGTGTCCGGCACCAAGGATAATAAAAAAATAGGAAGAAAGTGCAAAGGCAATGGCGCCCACAATACTCAGCCATGGGTCAACACGTAATACCAGTAACAGGATAAAAAATCCCAGAAAATAGAGGAAGACATAGCCGGCGGAAGGAGGCAGTCCGAGGCGCAGGATTTTGTCCACATAGCGGAAAAGATTGTCTTTGTATTCGACAGAAATCTGCCAGGCCGGCATTCCGCCAAACATGGAATTGGTCCACAATGGTTCTTCTCCGGTTTTGGCACGGAAATCGACTATTTCTTTTGACATGCCTTTGAACATAGTAATGTCATGTTGTTTCAGCCGCTGACCTTCAAATAGCGGAGAAAGGTAAACTACTGTTATGGAGAGAAATATGAGCAGTCCAATGAAATATGGGCTCAACTTTTTCAGAAAATTATTTTTCATCTTCCGGTTTTTGTTCTGGTTTTATTTCTTCAAAATCGACATACTCACCAAAATCATCCTCCTCTTTTTTGCTTTTAGGAGGATGTTCCATTTTTATATTTACGTCCCCCTCTTTCGCCGACTTCCGGCGGAAGTCTGCGTTGGCGAAA
The DNA here is from genome assembly GCA_964386145.1 of uncultured Lentimicrobiaceae bacterium. GTDB lineage: Bacteria > Bacteroidota > Bacteroidia > Bacteroidales > F082 > Sulfidibacterium. Next base: position 17,799 of record CAYLSW010000003.1, read on the forward strand.
CCCTGCTGTTTGTTGATGAAATGAAGGAGAGCCTTGGGTAGGATATACCTGACAATCAGCTTTATCACATACCAAATCAGAATAAGAATGAAAAATACTTTAATCAAACCCATGTGTACATTATTTTGCTTTGCGAAAGTATTGCTTTTTTTTTATTACCGGAAGTTTTTGGGCGAAAAGCTTTTCACGCACCCAACACAAAAGTTATACAATTTGATCCAAACGGCTTTTTCTTATTCCATGATCTTAACTTGTGATATCTGTTTGCAAAGGTTGTTATTGATGGATACCGAAACGAAAACAGCTCAGGTTCAATACTTTAAGCGGATTGGCTAAAGATTAATCTGTGATCCCGGAGGGATTCGAACCCCCAACCTCCTGATCCGTAGTCAGGTGCACTATCCAATTATGCTACGGGACCTTTATTTGAGGGTGCAAAAATACAATATTTTTGAAATCAAAAAATCAATGTTTCATTTATATGTCACTTTTACAAGCCAGAAGTTCTTTAAAAACTCTATCCGGCTGATTATAGAATAGTTATAAGTGTGAATAACAAATATACCTTAATACTATTCAGACTTTTGCGTCGCTGCATGTTTATAAGGGCGAAAAATAAACGGAAAGTCAATAAACATTATTTTTTCAACAGGTTTCAAAATTTCCGAACAGACAGAGGTCGCGCCGGTAAGCAGCAGCCAAACGAAATAGGCAACTGCATCATGCTTTACAACAAAAGAGGTACTTCCGATACTGTTTTTTTTTAACAAAGAATCTTTTTCACCCACCATACCAATACTATTTTATTATATCTTTGCAGCACCTTTTACAAAGACAATTTTAAATAAGATGAGGAGAGTAATTCCAATAATTATATTGCTTGTAGGCTTTACAGCATATAGCTGTACGAGTATCAAGGGAAATCAGGAGAAAGCGACTACCGGCATTGCCCTAAAAAGCAACATGGCAAATAATACCGCACCTGAACAGCTTACTTACACCGACTTTCTGAATAAGGTCTGGAACTTTGAAAAGCATCCGAAAGGATGGATTTATGAAGGGGATGTACCTTCTGTCATCGACTTTTACGCCGATTGGTGTGGCCCGTGTAAACGTCTTGCACCTATCATGGTGGAAATGGCAAAGAAATATGAAGGAAAAGTAAAATTTTACAGAGTGAATGTGGACAAAGAAAAGCAACTCGCTTCAGTTTTCAGAATCAGGAGTATTCCAGCCGTGCTGTTTATTCCCGAAAAGGGAAAACCTGTAATGCAAGTCGGCTTGCTGCCACACAATACTTACGTACAGATTATTAATGAGCAACTGCTTCACAAAAAACCGAAAACAAAAGTACAGTAAATCTTTAAATAACAGATATCTTAATCAAAATGGAACATTTGACAAAACAAACTTTTCTGGAAAAAGTGTTTAATTACGAAGCAAACAAAGAATGGAAATTTGAAGGTAAATTACCCTGTGTTATTGATTTTTACGCCGATTGGTGTCAGCCCTGTAAAATCGTGGCTCCCATTCTGGAAGAACTCGCTGTTGAGTTTGACGGAAAAATTAATATTTACAAAGTAAACACCGAACAGGAAGTGGATCTGGCCTCCGCATTCGGAATCCGCAGCATCCCTTCCATGTTGTTCTGTCCTGCCGAAGGTCAGCCTCAAATGGCAGTAGGCGCCTTACCAAAAGAGACACTTGTCCAGGCTATTAATGACGTCCTGCTGAAAAAGCAGGAAGTGGAAAAATAAACCTGCCAATAATTTAAGAAGGCTGCAATTCCTCCGGGTTTTGTAGCCTTTTTTGTGTTAACCTGCTGCTATGAGGACTGAAAGAACTATTCTGCTATCCATTGCTTACCTCCCTCCTGTCAGTTGGTTTTCGCTGTTGCTGAAATACCCTGTACGGATAGAACAGCACGAAACCTATCAGCGGCAGAGCTATCGTAACCGTTGTCTGATTTTTTCGGAGCGGGGTGTGCTACCCTTGTCCATCCCTGTGAGCAGACCAAATGGAAACCACACTATCATTTCGGAAATAAATATTTATAATGGTGAAAAGTGGTATCTAAAACACTGGCGCGCTTTGCAGTCGGCCTACGAAGCCTCCCCTTATTTTCTTTATTACAAAGATGAGTTTCAGGATTTTTTTAACAATGGCTTTGAAAAGCTTTTTGATTTTGACATGCAACTCATTCTCAAATTATGCGAACTTATGGAAATTCGTCCGGAGATAAGTTATACTGATAAGTTCGAGAAAGTGCCGGCTGATACACTTGACCTGCGCAACACATTTTCGCCCAAAAAGCCATTACTTTATCCCTTTCCCGAATACATACAAGTTTTCTTAAGCCGTCACGGTTTCCTGCCCGACCTGAGTATCTCCGACCTGCTTTTCAACCTCGGCCCGGAAAGTAAAAATTATCTTTCCAAAATAAATCAGAAATTTTAATTAGTGTCTGCACGAAAACTCTAGTTTTTGAATGTGCTTAGTCAGAAAACGTTAAGGTCGAGGCGAACGAAATGTTGGAACACAGGAGTTTACTAAAGTAAATGACTACGTTTCAACATGAGTTCAACGAAGATATTGGTGTTTTCTGGCAAGCACTAATTAGGATAGGCAATCCGCATATGGTGGATATTCAGCATCTTTTTCTTCAGTATTTTTTTTGCAATGGTAATTTCTTTCAGTGTAATGGGGGCATTATTAAACTGCTCCGATTCCATCATTGAATTAACGATAAGTTCTACGAGGTCATTGATTTTCTGTTCCGTAGGACTTACCAGACTGCGCGAGGCGGCTTCCACCGAATCGGCCATCATCACCACAGCGGTTTCTCGTGAAAACGGCACCGGACCATGGTAACGAAATTCCGTTTCATTCACTTCCATTCCGGGATTTAGTTTCCGTTCGAGCCGGTAAAAATACTCCACCCGCCGCGTTCCGTGGTGTGTCCGGATAAAATCAATAATCTGTTCGGGTAGATGTGCCTTCCGTGCCATCTCTATTCCTGTAAGTACGTGCCCCACTATAATACGGGCGCTCTCTTCGTAACTTAGTTCATCATGCGGATTATAACCTTCCGGCTGATTTTCAACAAAAAAGAGAGGGTGTTTCGTTTTCCCAATATCATGGTAAAGTGATCCGGTACGTACCAGCATCGCGTCACCACCAATGACATACAACACTTCAGAAGCCAGGTTAGCCACCTGCATGGAGTGCTGAAAAGTGCCGGGAGCTTTTTCTGCCAACTCACGAAGCAATGGGTTGTTAGTATTGGAAAGTTCCAGAAGAGTAAGTTGCGTTACCAGGCCAAACACCTTCTCGTAAACAAAAATAAGCGGGAAAGCAAGTAGAATTAATAACGAACTGCCGGCCAGCATCAAAATGAAACGGAAAGAAATATTTGCAAAAGAGGCTTCCTGCACAAGTATCATACTCAGGTATACCAACATATAAGTGATAAAGACCAATATGGAAATTCGTACGAGATGCCACCGTTTCGAAAGCTGTCCCACCGAAAAAACAGCCACAAAACCCGCTGTAAACTGTGTATAGAAAAATTCAAAACTATTGGGAGCATAAAAGCCAAGCAGCATGAGCGTAATCAGATAGACCACCAAAGACCCCCTGCGGTCCAAAAAAACTGCACCAATTACAGGTAAAATGGTGTATGGAATAAGATAGCTCCACGAAGGATAATGGGAAAAAATGTAAAAGGAGATGATCAACAATGCCACCTGAGTTCCCAACAACAAATGCAGTTTTCTGAGTTCCTTATAGATAGATGGCATAAATAACATTAGGAACATCAGCTCTATAAAAAACAGCAACGAAATCAATAATATCCTACCGGTATAAACATATTTCCAGGCAGCAGAATTCCCAATCTCCTGCTCATATTCCTGCTTTAGCGAAATCAACTGCTGGTATTTCCGGGGGGTAACCAGTTCACCCTGCGAAATAATAAGCTCACCTTTTTGTAACAGTCCCACGGTAGGAGAAATTTTTGAAAGCAGCTCCTCTCGCATCATATCGGTCTTTTTCTGATCATAAATAACATTCTGTACCAGCGTATTATCAATCAGCTTAAACAACACTACGCTATCCGGGCTGCTAAGCTGTCTGAGGTAGTTGATAGCAAATTCATCAGCCTCTTTTACCGTGTAAAGTTGTGACAGATTATAATCTTTAACCTCATTATTTCTTATAAGCTTAATCTGAAAGGTTTTATCCTTTCCTTCCAGAACAGGGTCAAGGCGAATAATTCCGCGTTCAACCTGGTCGTATATCACCAGTAATGCATCGAGGTAGGTCATGTAGTCCTGATGGCTCACCACAGAATCCATTTTTGAGCTGATAAAATTCCACTTCTCACGAAAGCGTTTTATCAGTTGGGCTCTCCCGACTTTAGTGGCCTGTTCATCATACTGAAAATACGGCTTCAGATTCTTTAGCACCTCTTGCCTCTCTTTCGACAGTTGCTTCTCTGTCTTCAGAATAGAAAAGTCAAAGGGGGCATACAAATCTTTGTGCTTCCATGGTTTGCCCAGACTGAATTCATACTTAAAAATCCGTTCCCGAGGGCTCACAGCCACCACTATAACAACAGCTACCACAAAAGTTAAAATCTTGAGCAGATCGTATGAATATTGTTGTAATTTTGGAAAGAGAGACTTCATTGTGTTTTTTCTTGCTACAAAAATACGAAAACTTGAATTTCTATTATTCATTAACCAGAAATTATGAACAAAGGTATTTGCATTCTTTCCATGGTTCCGGTTCGCGAAAAGCCTTCTGACAAAAGCCAAATGATTAACCAGCTTCTTTTTGGTGATATGGTACAAGTCAAAGACCGATGCAAAAGCTGGCTTTTCACCGAAATTTCCCACGACAGCTATGCCGGCTGGATCGACGAAAAACAAATCATTTTTCCTTCTGATGCTTTTTTAGAGCAAATGGAAAATGAAGAACCTGTCTTTCTAACCGAAAAATATGTTTATGCCCGTGGAAAAGATGGAACCGGAATCTCTTTGGTTATGGGAAGCCGGCTGCCGGGTTTCGCCAATAATACTTTTCACGTCGGAGAATCAGATTACAGACTACCCGAAAACATTCATGTTTTGCGTGGAAAACAAACTCCGGAAGTTGTGATAAGAACAGCAAAGAAATATCTGGGCAGCCCGTACTTTTGGGGAGGTCGTTCTTATTTTGGAAACGACTGCTCCGGTTTCACCCAAATAGTTTATCGTACATGCGGTTACAACTTACTGCGAGACAGCTCACAACAAGCAGAACAGGGTATACTCATTAGTTTTATTGAAGAAGCCAAACCGGGCTATCTTGCCTTTTTTGAAAATGAAGAAGGTCGTATTGTCCACGTAGGCATCATGCTTAACAATCACCAGATTATTCACTCTTCGGGGCAGGTACGTATCGACACCATCGACCATGAAGGCATTTTCAACGAAGCAGCTAAAAAGTATACCCACAAACTGAGATTTATTAAAAGATTTCCGGTAGAAGAAAACCCGGAAACAGATTCGGGTTGAAATTTTCCCATCATCTCTTGTTATTCGTCAAGAATAACAATTTCATGATTAATTTTTGCGGCCTTACGAAGCATTTCTGACACCCCGCAATAACGTTCCTGTGAAAGGTTAACTGCTTTTTCCAGTTTGTCCATGGGAAGATTTTTCCCTTTGAAAATATATTTAATATTGATAGTGTGGTAGATTTTGGGATGCTCATCGGTGAGTTCACCTTCAACCTCCACATCAAAATAATCGGGGACAACGCGCATTTTACCGAGAATGGAGATGACATCCATTGCTGTACATCCTGCCAAAGAAACCAGTGTTAATGATTTGGGCCGGGGGCCTCTGTTTTCGCCTCCCACAGCTTCCGTGGCATCTATCATAAAATTAAAACCACCGACTTTGGCTTCAAATGCCATTTTACCTGCCCATGTTGTATGAACTTTTGTTCCCATATTATTACCTTTTAAAGTTTGCACAAACTTAAACAAAATTCTTTTAGGATTGGAAGACCAGCAGGCTTTATAACGTACACACGCCATACGATTAGAATCCCACATCTGCAGGAGGATTCTCCTGATTATTCATATTTTTTTTTCGCTTTTGCCGATAATTATTGATAATATAAGCAAGATTCAGGGAAACGACAGGCCATTCCCTTCGGAACACCGCATAAGAATAAAAGCCTTTTCCCGAAGCCGCTGATTCGTAATGTGCCGTACCGAGCAAATCACGAGCAGACAGGGTTAAATTCAGTTTGCGTTTGAAGAAATCCTTTCGAACAGCGAGATTAGTGTAGAAAAAACCTTTACGGGTACCCTGAACTGTTACCGTAGGACTGCGGTAAACACCCATCAGCTGAACTCTGAAATTGTGTTTTAGATAAAATGAAGCGGTCATTCTTGCTGACCAGTTGGTAGAATTGGCCGCCACATCCGATCCCTGCACATTGCCTTCAAGACGGTATTGGTACAGGTTTAAGCTGACATTAAGTCCGAACCACTTCACAAATTTAAGGTTGGCCATCAACTCTGCTCCCAACGCAAAATCTTTGTTCAGGTTCCGACTGGTATGAATCATAATACCGGCGGTATCAAGCACCCTGATGCGCGTAATTTTATTGGTGGTTTTCCTGTAATAAGCTTCAAACGAAAGAAAAGATTTAGAGAAAATTTTCTGTAATCCCAATTCGTAGGAGTCTATGTACTCCGGTTCCAGTTCGGGATTGCCCACCCGGATGTTGTAGGGGTCAATAATTATAGGAAAAGGATTCAGGCTCCACTGCCTCGGACGGTTGATACGCCTGCTGTAGCTGGAATAAACCTGGTATTTTTCGGGCAATTGATAAGACAGATGCGCAGTAGGGAAATAATCGAAACGTTTTATGATAAAAGGAGCTTTTCCGTTGTTGTTATCCACACTCCGGTCGGTATATTCGGTGCGGAAACCCAACTCATACCCAAAATTCTTAATAACATCTTTAAAACTGGCATAAGCCGAATGAATGTTCCGTTTATAATCCACTACGTTGTTGTAATTCTCGTTGGACATCCACTCCTCCGATACTGTATCAAAAGTCTCATAAGTGTATTTGCCCGACTCATTATAAAAACGGCTTTGGTAACCAGCCTCAAATTTTCCTTTTTTACCTATGGGGAGGCTGTAATCCAGCTTTAACCGCAAATTATCAGAGCTGTCAGGGGTATTCGTACGCAAACCGGATGGAGGCATTCCAAGGTCATTCCACAAAGAGTCGGTATTATAATCGGACTGATTTTCCCGGTCATCACTGCTTTTACCGGAATAGAACGCATAGGCTTCTATTTGATGTCCTGAATTATTGAATTTATGCAAAAAGTCACCCTGAACATTGTAGTAATGCCCCCAGCGGTTGGAATGGCTGACTGATTTTGAGTAGTTATTGGTCGTGGCCGGATCGGTATAGATATTCCGTTTGCTGGTATTGTCCATTCCGAAACCATAACCGCCATATTCTCCGGAAAGGGTAAGTGTAGTTTTCTTGTCGGGATAATATTCAAGTCCGCCGGTCAGCCCAAAACCTTTACGATTTCGGACACCATCAATGTTTGTAATACGGTAGTTTGTGGTATCCCCTGCATAGGTTAAGTCCCGTGAATTCATACTCATATACATATTTCTAAAACTACCATTGGCTGACACATACACATTTATTTTTTTGGTACGATAGCCCAGCAATGCATTTCCTCTATATCTTTTTCTGTTACCTGCAGAAGCATTTACCACACCATTTATTCCGAGATTTTTGTTTTTTTTCAGAATAATATTCAAAATTCCACCAACACCTTCGGGGTCGTATTTTGCAGTAGGATTAGTAATAATTTCAATACGCTGGATGGTGGAGGCCGGAATCTGCTGCAGGGCATCGTTTCCCTCCAGCACGCTGGGATGGCCATTAATAAGTACTGTAAAATTGGAGGAGCCGCGTACGGTAACATTACCATTTAAATCCACATCAACCGAGGGCACATTTTCCAGCACGTCAACAGCAGAACCTGCCGAGGCCATCAGATCTTTAGTGACGTTTACCACCTGTTTGTCCACCTGATAAGAGATTCTGGAGCGACTGGCTTTCACCACCACTCCATGCAAAGTAGAAGCAACAGGTTCAAGATAAGTCACCGGTAATTTTTTCACACGCCTGGCATTCGTCAGCACAATATCGGAGATGGTCTTTATCTTGAAACCAATAAAATGAATTTTCAAATAATAACCACCGTTTTTGACGCCCTTGAATTTGAAGGCCCCATCTTTTCCGGTTATGGTACCATTGACCATGGTAGAATCGGGCAGACGATAAAGAACAATATTGGTGTATTGCATGGGCATTTTCTCACCCTTGTCCTTCACTTTTCCATAAATAACACCACCCGGAGCGGAAACTGATTTTGGAATATCATGAGAGGGAAGTTGGGCAAACAGGGGGAAAGTCACAAAAAGGCCCAACCAAAGAGCAACTACAAATCGGAATGAATTTATCATTTTTCTAAGTTTACAAATACAAAAGTCCCGCAATCTTCCCGGTTTAAAAAATATAATATACGTGCAAGTGAAAATATCGGACGAAACAGGCTATCCTAACGACAAACACACAGGAAAAACTTTAATTTTCTGAAGTTAAATATCTGTGACAAAATAAAGTGAGGAAAATTGACGAAGTAACGGTCTGCTTTTTCAAGATGAAGACAGCACACAAAAAAACCTCCCTTCTCCCGCTATGGGAAAAGGAAGGCTCATCAAAAAGCATGATACTTTTTTCTTATTTCCGGACGATGGTTTCGTTGTCCATAGCAACAGCTGATTTCTCAACAGTCATCTTCAGGCCACCCGTACCCACTTCAAGGACAATGGTTTTTTCTTTAATCTCAGCAATTTTTCCGTGAATACCACCGATGGTTACAACTTTATCTCCTTTTTTCAAATTTTCCCGAAACTTTTTCTGAGCTTTGCTCTTCTTGGTTTGCGGCAGAATAAAGAAGAAATAGAATACAACCAAAATCAACAATATGGGAAACAATTGCATCCAAGAAGAACTTTCTCCTTTTGAAGCTTGTAATAAAATAAATAATGTGTTCATTTTTCAGTAAATTAATTGTTTATGATTGATTAAGTTTTCTCCGAATTTATTATTTTCAATACCCGCAGGAGTTGTTTTTGTCATTTATTCCTTGAAGCCTCAACAACAGCTTTAATGCGTAAAATCGTCCTTGCGGGTTTTGTATTGGCCAGCAGCATGACACTTTTGTTTTGGTATCCCATTTTGTAAGCGCTGTTAAAAGTCACCTCAACATCACCTTCCTCACCCGGTTTTACCGGTCCGTGAGGATATTTTCCAACGGTACAGCCGCAACTCGTGCTGACTTTCGTAATTCTCAAATCGGTCTTGCCTGTATTTTTAAAATGAAAAGTGTATTTCACAATTTCTCCCTGAACCATCTTCCCAAAATCATGAACAGTCTGGGTAAAAGTCATCACCGGTGCATTGTTGTCAACCTGCGTTGAGACATTTTGCTTTTCAGACTGTTTTTTAGTATTTTGATTTTGACAGGCGCTGAAAACCAGCAGTCCGGACAAAGCAAAAAGAAACATTATTTTTTTCATGGCAAACATTATTTTCCTTTTTTTCCTGCAAAGATAGTAATAGAACCTTTATAGACCACCTTTTTATCTTTAAATCCCTGACATTTTAACACATAAAAGTAGGTTCCATCCGGCAAGCCGCCACCGTCCCAGTTATTATTATAATTATCCGATTCAAAAACTTTACGACCAAGACGGTTAAAAATTATCAAATGTGTTTTTTCATAATAGTCATTCAGCGGCTTGTACTCCTGTGTGGCAGCATCCGATTTGAACCTGTTGGATCCCTGCTGCGAGGCATCTTTTGCTTTTATGACAAAATAGTCGTTATATCCATCCCCGTTGGGGGTAATCACATTGGGAATGAACAAATCTACAGGAAAGACATCTACCACATGCGTATAAAGCGTATCGCAGCCCTGTGGATTGAAGACCGTGAGATAAGCCATATAGGTTCCCACCTCATCAAAAGTATGGACAACTTCCGGTTGGGAATAGGAATTTTGATCTTTGTCAAATTCCCAATAACTGTTTGAAATTTTTATGGTGTCTTCGGAAAGATTCTCATATGAAAAAGTGATGTGCGGGTTTTGAATGTAGGCAGTATCGGGCGAAGCGGTGATTTTCACCAGCGGATTGGGATATGCCTTTGTGTAGAAAGTATCCTGCGCGACACAACCACCGGGGTCAACAACGCGAATGGAATAAAACTGATGTGCACTCAGACCTACGGCTACGGAATGGTCGCCGGGCGAAATCTGAATGGGTTTCACATTCCAGAAATAGCGATACTCTGAAGATGGATATGCACCGGAAGCCGTAGCTTTCACCTGCGCCGTATTGGCGATATCCTGGCTGGCATCGGTACAGGTGAGCTGCAACTGTTTGAAACTGATATTTATTTTCGGACGCACATCCATGTGGAACGTTTGGCTGGTACAGACCGTACCGAGAGCCGGATTGGTTACCGTCACCGTAAAATCGGCAGATTGTGTTAACCGGACATGAATGGATGCTGTAGTATCGCCGGTGGACCATTTGTATTTCAGTCCGTTTTGCAACGGCGCCGACAGTATAAAATCAGCATTATAACACACAGGTGATGGCGTACTTGACGTGATGGAGCAGGGAAGCTGGCTCATTGCCGACTGAAAGGGCCAGAGAGTAAAAAAGGCCAACGACCACAAAATCAAAAAAGATAATTTGGATTTTTTTTTCATGAAGTGCATTCCGTTTCCCACAGATTAAACAAGATGACAAATGTAGAAATAATTCTGTAAAAAAACTTTTGGATGCGCAGCCTTTCTTTTCGGGCAGGTTCGGGATGCAATTCCACTCATCCGGAATAAATTCCGAAATTTAAAGGTTGGGGTTATAAATGGTGGCCAGCGGAAAGCGAAAGCCGGAAGATTTCGTTACAGCCATAATTCGTATTTTTGTCATCGTTTATGAATAAGATTTCCATTCTTCACAGAGCTTTTTTGCGCTTGTCCGGCTTTGTGGGCAGAACAGCGACTCGACCATGGCAAAAATAAAACGTACGGAAAAAGAGTGGGCTGAAAAGCTTAGCCCGCAACAATACCAGGTATTGCGACAATGCGGCACCGAGCCACCGTTTACCGGGAAATATTACCATAACAAAAAAAACGGTAATTACTATTGTGCGGCCTGCGGTGCACTACTTTTCACATCAGACACCAAATACAATTCCGGTTCGGGATGGCCGAGTTTTTACGCGCCCGCCAACAACAAAAACATCACCGAAGAACGTGATACCATCCACCACATGGACAGGATAGAAATCAGATGCGCACATTGCGGCGGCCACCTCGGCCACCTGTTTCCGGACGGCCCCCGCCCTTCCGGATTACGCTACTGTGTGAACTCACTGTCGCTGGATTTTGAGGAAATCCCCCGGCAAGTAAAAGAGAAATAACTTTCCGTGCCCACAACGGTTATTGTTCCAAAAGGAAACCTTTTAAATCTTCCGGCTGACAGCCAATTTCCACCGTTTGTTTGGGTCGTTCCAGACTTTCTGCCAGCCGTTGGGGTATCTCTACTTTCACAGGAATTTCCCGTTCGACGGTTTGGTAAAACTTTGCCGGATGTGCCGTTTCGAGAAAGATTCCGGTAACATT
>CAYLSW010000004.1:0-28692 GCA_964386145.1 uncultured Lentimicrobiaceae bacterium
GGGTATAGCCGACAAAGCCGACCACAAGCCCGGTCAGCTTTCGGGCGGACAGCAGCAGCGGGTGGCTGTGGCACGGGCGCTGGCATCGCAGCCAAGATTCATCATTGCCGATGAGCCGACCGCCAACCTCGACTCCCGTTCAACCAACGACCTGCTGGAGATTATGGCGGAGATGAACCGGAAATATCACTCCACTTTCATCTTCGCCACCCACGACCAGCGCGTAATGGACAAAGCACACAGAATCGTAACTATTGATGATGGGAAAATTATCGGGGATGAAACGTTTAAAGCGCGGTAGCTCAGCTCATTCGGACAGCTCATTCGGATTTGCAATCCGAATGTTCCGGGAAAATAGGATTTGTAATCCGATAAAAATATAATGGATGAAATGAAGAAGGCACAGCAAAAAAACGGATTAAAAATCCTAAGACTTAAAACTTCCGGATTGCAAATCCGGAAGAGCAGAAGCTAATATGAAACGAATACAATGAAAAAATTACTCTTCATACTTCTTATTTTCCTTGTGGGGAGTCAGGTTCATGCGCAGCAAACCCACAAATTTACCGCCACAGGGTTTCTGGAGTACCTGAACACCACCTGGGCACCCGAACATACTACGTGGACAAACCTATCCAATGTTTACAACCGTATTGACCTCCACTGGTATCCGATGAAATCGCTGGAGTTCTCGGCAGGTATCCGTAACAATTTCAATTTCGGTCCCATGATGGCCGGTTATTATCCTTATTATGCCGATGTGCTGCTTAAAGATTACGGCTGGCTCGACATGACTTACAACCTTGCCAAAGACAGCTCCTACCTTCTTTATACTAATATCGACAGGCTGAATATGAAATGGACGCTACAGAAATTTGAGCTGACTATCGGCCGGCAGCGCATCAACTGGGGCATCAACATGGTGTGGAATCCCAACGACATTTTCAACACTTACAACTATTTCGACTTTGATTATGTGGAACGTCCCGGCAGCGATGCTTTTTTGATGCAATATTACACCGGCGACTTTTCCTCCCTGCAACTGGCCGCCAAACTCGACCGGAATAACCAGCTTACCGCCGCACTCATGTATAAATTCAATGTGAACAACTATGATTTACAGTTTCTCGGCGGCGTGATGGAAAAAGATTTGGTTGTCGGCATGGGCTGGGCCGGACAAATAAATGGCGTGGGTTTTACAGGAGAAGCTTCTTATTTTAGGAACCTTGACCACTTTGCCGACACTACCGGACAACTGGTAGCTTCTGTCAGCGCCAACTTTACCTTCCCGAACCAGCTTTTCGTGAACGGCTCCGTGATATACAATAGCCGCGGCACCACCGGGCCGGCCGGTGTGGGAAACTTCTTTTTGATGGGGAACGTGAGTCCCAAGACACTGACACTTTCCAGATTTGACATGTTTGGCGAAGTTTCCTATCCGGTAACACCATTGATAAAAGCCGATGTTTCAGGTATTTACAACCCTAATGACAATTCACTGTTTGCCGGCCCTTCATTAGATTTCAGCCTCACCGAAAATCTGGACCTCTATGTTATGGGGCAACTCTTTTTCGGAAAGCCACAAACCGAATTTGGCAACTATGGGCAGATGTACTACCTGCGGTTGAAATGGTCGTTTTAGGATATGAGATTTTGATATAAAATGTGGTATGGGCAGTATCCTTAATTCTTTTTTTATCTTTGTCAGAAAAAGTAATGAAGTTAGGTTACCGTATCACCCGTGCTGCTTTGCTGCTCATCCCGGCAATTCTGATATTTACCACTAATATTTCTCTGGATGGAGTTTCCATCGTTTTTGGCGTCAGCTTACTTATAGGTGCTTTTGGCACCATGCTCTTCCTTTTCTTTCATTTTGATGAAGAAATGAACACAAAAGTTATGATGGAAGGTCTGTCCGATGCCTTTTTTGGTGTTGTACTCTTTACTTATCCCACACCCGACAACCGGTTTTTCCTGATTATCTTTTCCGTCTGGATATTTTATATGGGTACGCTGCAACTTGTTTCTGGTCTAAGCAGTATGGAGGGTACTGACTATTTCTGGTTTTATATCCTTGCCGGTATCATCTTCCTTGTCATGGGTTTTGTTATTATGAACTACAATCCCCGGTTTAAAGAGAGCATCCCGGGTCTTGTGGCCATAGTTTTGATACTTTACAGTGGTACATGCCTTTACCTTCTGATGAAGCGCAAAAAGGATATTTACGAAAGTTAACCGTTTTTAAGCCACGAAAATTCCTAACTTGCGGCGGTCTGAAAAATTCCAATCTGTATATGTCAAGAACCAAACGTCAACCGAACTTAGCCGAAGCGCTTATTCCCATTATTTTCTTAATTATTCTTCTGACGATGAATGTTTTATTCTGGAAGGATACTCTCAAAGGCGCCAATCAGGTGGCATTGATGACGGCTGCCGGGTTATCCGGGATTCTCGGCTTGCGCATGGGATATACCTGGACAGAGATGCGTGATCAAATTGTAAAGACCATTGGAACGGCTATGCCGGCCATCCTTATTTTGTTGCTCATTGGCGCTCTGGCAGGCACCTGGCTCATCAGCGGCGTAGTTCCCGCCTTGATTTATTACGGGCTGAATATCCTGAAGCCGGACATTTTTCTCTTTGCAGCGGTTCTGATAGGGATGATTGTCTCAACAGCTACGGGAAGTTCGTGGTCCACCATTGCCACCATTGGCGTGGCCACGCTGGGTATTGGCGATGCCATGGGTTTCGATAAGGCTGTTGTTGCCGGAGCCATTATTTCAGGCGCCTATTTTGGCGATAAGATGTCACCGCTTTCCGATACCACTAACCTGGCGCCTGCCGTTTCAGGAACCGATATTTTTACGCATATCCGCTATATGTTGTACACGACCGTCCCTTCCATCTCCATTACCCTTATTATCTTTCTCATTATGGGATTTACATCACATAGCGCACAACCTCCGGGACATATATTGTCAGTACAAGACACTATTTTACATACTTTTAATGTCACACCATGGTTATTTTTAGTCCCATTGATATTATTTATCGTTATCATAAAAAAAATGCCTCCGCTTCCGGCGCTGGCCATTGGTGTCCTGCTTGGAGCTGTTGCAGCGGTTATTTTCCAGCCTCAGATCATCGAAAATCTAACCCACATCACAAACAATTATGCCAAAGCATCCTATATCGGTGTTATGCAGGCCATTTACGGGCCTACCAGGATTTTAACCAACAATGCAAATATGAATGACCTTTTCTCTACCGGTGGAATGGAAGGAATGCTGGACACCATTTGGCTCATTTTGGCAGCCATGATTTTCGGAGGTATTATGGAAGCCAACGGCATGCTGCGGAAGATAACGCAGTCGGTGTTGAAGCTGGTAAAAACCGATGGCTCACTCATCACCTCCACGGCAATTTCGTGTATCTTTTTCAACATCACTGCCTCTGACCAGTATATCTCCATTGTGGTTCCGGGCGAGATGTACCATGATGCTTTTGAAGACCGCGGGCTGAAACCGGAAGTTTTAAGCCGTACGCTGGAAGATGCCGGGACGGTGACCTCGGTACTGGTTCCCTGGAATACCGGCGGCGCCACGCAGTCGAGGGTACTCGGCGTGCCCACCCTTTCGTATCTGCCTTATGCCTTTTTCAACATTATCAGCCCGCTGATGACCGTATTCTTTGCTTATATGAATATCAAAATCAGGCGATACAAGGATGATAAGAAAAAAAATGACGTAGAGGAAGGATAGTCTTAATTTAATATATGGAATAAGAAAGTGCTTGCGCCGGTTAGAACAAACCGATGTCTGCATGTGTGTTATTGCGTGTCGGATTTTGAAATATTGCCTCCTGCCTGTTAGAATTTTTTGTATCTTCGCTTAAAACACAGGCTGTCCTGTAATCGGAAAGTTTATCAAATGTAAAAAATAACAGCTATTATTTCACTTGTTAAATTAAAAATTATGGATAAAAACAGACTTGCAGTTATTTTACTTGGAAATCATAATTCAGGCAAAACAGCAACAATTAATTATTTTGATAAAAAGTATGATAAACATGGAAGATACAAAAGAACTTGTAGAAGCGGGTGGAGACATTTACAACTTTACAAAGAAAGTTTAGGTGTGTTATTTACACTAATCTATTTTGTTCCGGCATCACCGACAGAAACAAGAATTCCTCTAAAAAACAGATTGAAAGAATTTAAACCTGAATTACTTCTTATTGCAGGACAAACAGATGGAAAGGAATATAAAAATACAATTGATTTTCTGGATAGCAACGATTATGAAATAGTTATATTTGAACTTGTACGAAAAAAATCGGAGAGTATCTGGGGTGAATGGAATAAGCGCAATAAGAATGAAATTCTTGATCAGCGGGCAACTCTTATCGGAAATGAATTTAGAAAATTTATTTTGGAAAAGATTACCACTGATGCCTGCTTAGAAGAAACTAATTGACAGTTAGTTATTATTAAGAACTTCGATGCCTCCGAAGTCTGTATTTGTAATCAGCTATACTTATAATATCTACAATATAGATGTAATCATTTTCAACTCGCTACAGGGTGAAAAGTTTGTGGGGTACAAAGTTCAGTCAATAGACTTTTGCACGGTTGCGGGAATAAAAGCCCCTGTCAGGGCTATGCTTAAAACCCGGAATGATTATGAAAAACAGGAAGATCAAACCAAAAACATACCTGTCATTTTTTATCAAAATAGAGAAGAACGACAAACGAAAAAAATTATAGACGAATTGAACCTAAATAATTCTTGTCAAAATAATGCCGGGCATCCTTCACCACCCCGTTCAACAACCGGTACATCACCATCAGGCCGGGAATGGGCATAAAAGAGATGACCATATCCACCAAATGGCCCATACCGAGTCGTAGAAGGTAAAAATATCCAGGAGAAAAAGTTGTGTATTTGTAACCTGAATCCATCTCTCTACGATAATTCCACAATATTTTTGCATCTTTGTATCGATGCGAAAACGTCTGTTAAATATTCTTTTCTGGTCTATTATTTCGGCTGCTTTTATCGGCCCGGGAACCATTGCCACAGCTGCCAAGGCAGGCACCGGCTTTGGTTTTTCTTTATTATGGGCATTGGTGTTTTCAACGGTGGCCTGTATTGTGTTGCAGGAAGCCGCTGCCCGCTTGAGCATTTTATCCGGAAAAAGCCTTGGAAATGCCATTGCCGAAAGGTTTAGAAATAAAAAAGGTGGCTGGCTTGTTTTTGTGTTGGTTATCGGAGCTGTTATTTTAGGTTCGGCAGCTTACCAGACCGGAAACCTGCTGGGTGCCGCACAGGGCATCAGGATTTTCCATGATATTCCTACCTCTACACTGGTATTGGCTATCGGGGGCTTTGCTTTTGTTGCGTTGCTTTTTCCTAATCTCAAAATTATTGCCCGATTGCTCGGGTTTTTGGTGGTGTTGATGGGTATTGCTTTTCTCACCACCGCCATTCTTATTAAACCAGATATGGGAAACCTGATAAAAGGGGCAATGATTCCCTCTTTTCCGGAAGGTTCGGGTTTGTTGCTATTGGGGTTGGTTGGAACAACTGTGGTTCCGTACAATCTGTTTCTGGGCTCCGGTATTGCCGACAAAAAGCAGCGTCTTGTCGAAATGCGATGGGGCGTGACGGTGGCCGTTATTCTTGGGGGCGTCATCTCTATGGCAGTTTTGGTTACGGGTATGTCTGTTGAAGGTGCCTTCTCCTTTTTGTCGCTGGGAAAGGTACTGAGCAATAAGCTTGGAAGTGCTGCCGTGTGGCTTTTTGGCTTTGGCCTGTTTGCTGCGGGATTCTCCTCTGCAGTGACGGCTCCTTTGGCATCGGCCATCACGGCTAAAGATATTTTTGGCGACCGGGGTCAGCCTGAATGGCAGCAAAAAGGAATCTATTTTAAACTTACCTGGATGCTGGTGTTGTTCACCGGTTTAGGTTTTGGTATAGTAGGTTTTAAACCCATTCCTGCCATCATTTTGGCACAGGCATTCAATGGTTTTATTTTACCTTTTGTGAGTGTTTTTCTTTGGATGGCCATCAACGACAAAGTATTTGTGAGGCAAAAAGTCAATTCTGCCGGCGGAAACCTGTTGTTTGGCCTGGTAGTGTGGGTAAGCCTGCTGTTAGGGAGCTGGAATATCCTCCGCTTGTTTGTTAATATGGGTTCGCAAACCGGCTTTGTGTTTAACCTGATTGTAATACTTTTGATGGGCTTTAGTCTCGTGCTGACTTTGGTAATTTGGAGGTGGTTTGTGAAAAAGAGAAGATTTTAATGAAACAGTCATTTTACGAAATATTTATTGATATCGGTGGCACATTTACCGACGTGGTGGCGTACGATGATAAACAACGGGTTTACAGACTCAAGATTTTAAGTAAAGGTAGTCTCAGAGGAAAAATTATTTCAGGTATTGGTGAAAGAACCTATCTCGTGGAGGAAAACTGGCATATGGGAAAAGATATATTGAAGGGGTTCTCTTTCGCTTTGTTACAACAACCTGATGATGTTTTAAAAGTAGAGACTTTCGATGTACACAAAAAGTTATTGACGTTAGAGCGGGAAGTTGTGTTGTCTGACAATCCGGACAACAGTGTTTTTGAAATCAAAACAGGGGAGGAGGCACCTGTTCTTGCTGCGAGGATGATCACCCAAACAGCTTTGGGAGCGATCTTTCCGGCAATGCACATGCGTTTGGGAACTACCAAAGGAACTAACGCTCTGCTGGAATCAAAAGGTGCTAAAAGCGTATTATTTACCACCAAAGGTTTTGGCGACCTTTTAAAAATAGGGACACAACAACGTCCCCGGATATTTAGTCTGCAAATCCCGGAACCGACTGTACTTCCCGAAAAAATTATAGAAATCGATGAGCGGATAGCGGCAGACGGAACTGTTTTGAAGTCGCTTTCGGTTAAAGATTATGAAGCAGAGGCCGAACGGTTACAAAAGGAGGGTTTTACTTCTGCTTCCATTGCTTTTTTGCACTCATGGAAAAACCCTGACCACGAAAACCGGTTCAGAAAGTTTCTTGAAGAAAAGGGCTTTCCGTATGTTTCCACATCTTCGGACTTATCACCTTTGATAAAGATATTGGAGCGAACCCGGACTACTACCGTCAATGCTTATCTTGACCCTGTTATTGGCGATTATCTGAGCAGGATTACAGCAGTTACCGGTAACAATCTGCTGGTAATGAACAGCGCCGGGGGGCTTGTTCCCGCTGATGAATTTAATCCTAAAGACAGTTTGCTCAGCGGTCCGGCAGGTGGTGTGGTTGGCGCTGCATCCGTTGGCAGGCAATGCGGGAAAGAGAAGCTCATCACTTTTGATATGGGAGGAACCAGCACAGACGTTTCGCGCTATGCCGGTTGCTACGATTATCGTTATGAAGTGGCTTTCGGCAAAGCAAAACTATTTAGTCCGGCCCTTGCCATTGAGACTGTAGCTGCCGGTGGTGGTTCTGTCTGCTCTTTCGACGGTTTTAAAATGACTGTCGGTCCGCAGAGTGCCGGATCTTTTCCCGGCCCGGCTTGTTACGGAGCAGGAGGTCCGCTAACCATTACTGATATTAATCTGCTAAGCGGAAGAGTTGATGTGGAGCGTTTTGGAATTCCGGTAAGCAAAGATGCATCTCAGCAGCGTTTAGATGAATTGTTAACCTTAATGGAAAAGCAGACCGGCAGGAAGCCGGAAACGGAGGCTGTCCTTGCAGGTTTTTTGTCCATAGCTAATGAGCTGATGGCAGGAGCAATCCGTAGAATTTCAGTTGCCAATGGCTTCGATCCAACCGAATACACACTACTGGCTTTTGGTGGTGCAGGAGGAATGCACGCCTGCGCCATTGCAAATGACCTCGGCATCGTCCAAATTATTATTCCTGCTGATGCCGGTATTTTAAGTGCAGTGGGTATCGGTAATGCAGAGCGGGAAAAATTTGCCGAAAAGCAGTTGCTGCAAACGTTTGAAAATGTAAAATCTGAAATCGACAACCTCTTTAGTAACCTTGCCGGCGAGCTGCTGTCTTCGGTTCCGGGACAAGGCTTTAGGGTAACACAGAAAAATCTGTTTTTGCGTTTCAAGGGTCAGGATGCTTCTCTGCCTGTTGAATGGAATGGCGATGCCGCAGATACTATGGCTGCTTTTCGTCAGGCTTATGAAGAACTCTTTGGCCATTGGATAGAGAACAGACCTGTGGAGGTTGAGTCTGTTCGTGTTAAGATAAAGTTGTGCAATCAACGCAATACAAATCAGGATATTAGCCTTGAAAATGAATTACAGGCAGCTCCTCATCATTTTATCAATAGTTTTACAGGAGAGAAGTGGGAGCAGATTCCGGTATTCTTAAAAGATGAACTTGAACCTGGAAATGTTATCAAGAGCATTGCCCTGATTACGGATGACAAAAGCACCACCTTTATGGATAAAAAGTGGCAGGCCAAAGTGGATGCGTTTGGCAATTTGAATCTTGTAAAAATTCAACAAGACAAAAAAGAGGAACCGAAAAAGCAATACGAAACTCAACTGGAGCTTTTTACCAACAGGTTTAAACTTCTTGCTGAAAATATGGGTGCGGTTTTGCAAAGGACAGCTTTGTCCGTTAACATAAAAGAGCGGTTTGATTTTTCGTGTGCTTTGCTGGACAGAGATGGTTATCTGGTGGCCAATGCACCCCACATTCCTGTCCATCTTGGTGGTCTTGGGATTTGTGTGAGGGAGGTACTTAAAGATTTCATTCTCTCTCCCGGTGATACCATTGTTACTAACCATCCGTTGTATGGCGGGTCGCACCTTCCTGATGTAACTTTAATAACGCCGGTTTTTGAAACTGATGGCGAGCTGTTGGCTTTTGTAGTAAACAGAGCACACCATGCAGAAATCGGTGGTATATCGCCGGGTTCCATGCCGCCTGCTGCCACAAAACTTTCGGAAGAGGGAGTTGTTATCTCTCCCACCCGGTTGGTGAAAAAAGGAGCTATGCAATGGGAAGAAATGGAGCAGGTTCTGAGGTCGGGAAAGTATCCCAGCCGTGCTGTTGCTGAAAATATCGCCGATATGAAAGCTGCCCTTGCTGCAAATCTCAGTGGAAAGGCTGCCTTTTTGCAAATGATAACCGATTACGGCAAGAAGGAAGTGTTGCAATTTATGAAAGCGCTCCGTGAAATGGCTGCCCGTAAGATGCGCCGGGTGATGTCAGCATTTCCCGATGGCGTTTATTCTGCTGAAGAGTTCCTCGACGACGGTAGTCCCCTCAAAGTGAAAATTTCCATTCAGGGCGAAAGCATTCATTTTGATTTTTCAGGAAGTGCCGGAGTTCATCCTTCCAATATGAATGCTACCACTGCCATTGTCAATTCGGTGATTATTTATGTGATGCGACTGTTGCTCAATGAAGATATTCCACTCAATGATGGTCTGATGGAGCCGGTGAGCCTTACACTTCCGCCGGGACTGCTCAACCCGCCTTTTAGCAGCAATCCCGATGATTGCCCGGCTGTAGTGGGGGGCAATGTGGAGATCAGCCAGCGGCTTACGGATACGCTGTTGAAAGCGTTTGGGACGGTTGCTTGTAGTGAGGGGACGATGAACAATGTACTATTCGGCAACCAAAAGTTTGGGTATTACGAAACGGTAGCCGGCGGTACCGGGGCAGGAGAGGGGTTTAACGGAGCTTCCGGTGTACATCAGCACATGACCAATACACGCATCACCGATCCTGAAATAATGGAGCATCGCTATCCCATTCGTTTACAAAGGTTTCAGATTCGCAAAAACTCCGGGGGAAAAGGTGCTTTTCATGGCGGTGATGGTTTGATTCGGGAATATGAGTTTTTGGAAGATATGGAGTTGTCGCTGTTAACCCAGCACAGGGCAATAGCTCCTTATGGGATGAAGGGTGGTGAACCCGGCAGCAGGGGAGAGCAATGGCTTATTAAACCAAATGGCCAAAAAATAAAGCTGGATGGCATTATCAACCTAAAAGTAAGCAAAAAAGATATTCTTCTTTTAAAAACCCCCGGTGGTGGCGGGTTTGGTAAGGTATAAAAAGGAAAACAGAGATATTTCACCCTCTCTCCCTGTCCAGCTTCTTCATCGCATCAAAATAATCCCGGGTTTCTTTCACCACCACCCCCGACAGCAACAGCAGTGCAATCAGGTTGGGAATGGTCATAAAAGTGATGACCATGTCCACAAAATGCCACACCAAATCAATACCCCACACCGAGCCAAAGAATACAAAAATTCCGTACAGATAACGGTAAGGGACAATGGCTTTTTCGCCGAGCAGGTAGTTGGCAGCACGGGTACCGTAGTACGACCAGCTGATAACCGTTGAGAAGGCAAACATGAGCAGTCCGAAAGTGATGATATACTCTCCAAGATTGGACAAACCAATGGCAGCAAGTCCTTCGTTCATGCCGAGGATAGTCATTCCGACACCTTTAATACCCGAATGCCAGGCGTCGGTGCTGATGAGCATCAAAGCTGTCATAGTACAGATAATCAGTGTATCCACCAAAGGTTCGAGGGAGGCCACCAGCCCTTCGCGGGCAGAATATTCGGTTTTGGCGGCAGCGTGGGCAATGGGAGCAGAGCCTTGTCCCGCCTCATTGGAGAAAAGTCCCCGTCGTATACCCCAAATCATGGTCATCATAATGGAGGAACCCACAAACCCTCCTGTGGCAGCCGTCCGGGTAAAGGCTCCTTCAAAAATCATCCCGAAGGCATGCGGCAGGTAAGCGGCGCGGTCGATGAGCACAAGCATAATGGCCAGCACATAGGTAACCGCCATGAACGGAACCAGTTTGGAAGA
The DNA here is from genome assembly GCA_964386145.1 of uncultured Lentimicrobiaceae bacterium. Lineage (GTDB taxonomy): Bacteria > Bacteroidota > Bacteroidia > Bacteroidales > F082 > Sulfidibacterium. The sequence goes on from CAYLSW010000004.1 coordinate 10,844, forward strand.
AACTTCTGCAATACGCTGCAGCCCCCCTACGATAATCAACAGTACCAAAGCGGTGATGACCAGTCCGGAAGCCCAGGTAGGGAAGCCGAAGGTAGTTCTCAAGGCATCGGTCATGCCGTTGGCCTGGGCCATGTTTCCGGTTCCAAGGGAAGCCAGGATAGTGGCTACGGCAAAGATACCTGCCAGAATTTTGGCTGCTTTAGGCGCATGGTATATTTTTCCGATAGCGTCGCGAATGTAGTACATAGGGCCGCCAGAAACGGTGCCATCAGAGTTAAAAACGCGATATTTATGTGCCAGCGTACATTCTGAATATTTTAATATCATTCCGAGAAAGCCGGTTACCCACATCCAGAAAACGGCTCCAGGTCCGCCAAGGTAAACGGCCAGTGCTACGCCTACAATATTTCCCGTCCCGACGGTGGCCGAGAGGGCGGTGGTGAGCGCTTTGAAATGGCTTACGTCTCCTGCATCCTCTTTGTTGTCATATTTTCCGGCTACCACCCGAATGGAGTGCCACAGCTTGGTGACATTTAAAAACTTTAACCGGATAATAAAGTATAAACCGGTGGGAACCAATAAAGCAAGAATGGCATAACCACCAATATAGTTGTTATACCATACAATCATTTTATCAAAAGTCGCTAAAAGTTCATTCATAGGCGATAAACTGGAAAGTTTAAAAAAACAAAGATGGGGAAAATATGCTTACAAGCTGACAGAGATTTATTTGTTGGAAAACACTTTCCGTCATTTCCTACCGGGGAGAAACCCCGAAGGAAAATCAGGTTTTGTCCTTTCAGGTGGACTTATTCCGGAAAGAGTCTGGCTCACAGAATACTGAAAAAAAGAATCTGGTCAACTCTATTTTGGTATGTCTGTTTTCTCTCCATTAACCGGAGAGTTTGCTTACTTACAGGCCTGCCGCGAAAACAAACACCGGTTGGTTATGTTCCGGATTATTTTACCTTAGCCGAAAAATTTTGGTATTATGCATGTACGGCGACTATATCTTTTGTTTTTTGGTGTCATGCTGATGGGGTTGGTTTCCTGCAACAGTCAGGCACACCGGCATCCTGATAAAATGATTTTCCGATACAATGAGGCTGCCGGACTGGTGAACCTTGATCCGGCTTTTGCCCGTGATTTACCTCATATCTGGGTGTGCAACCAGCTCTACAACGGCTTGGTACAACTGGACGACAGTTTGCATGTACGTCCGGCCATTGCCCGCAGGTGGAGCATTTCGCCAGACGGTAAAACCTATACTTTTTTCCTGCGAAAGGATGTTTTTTTTCATGATGATCCTGTTTTTCATGGAAAAAAGCGTCAGGTTACGGCGGCCGATTTTGTGTATAGTTTTCAGCGACTTGTCAAGCCGAAAACCGCATCGCCGGGGAGTTGGGTTTTCGATGATGTCGCTGACACCAAAACGGGAAAGGCTTTCCGTGCAATAAATGATACAACTTTGCAAATCAGATTAAAACATTCCTTTCCGCCGTTTCTCGGTATTTTGGCTATGCAATATTGTTCGGTGGTACCTCATGAGGCAATAACCTTTTACGGAAATACATTCCGGAAACACCCGGTAGGCACAGGGCCGTTTTTTCTGAAAAACTGGGTAGAAGGTGTAAAGATGGTATTGCAGAAAAATCCGGATTATTTTGAACGCGACAAATCGGGCCATCGTTTGCCATACCTCGACGCAGTGGCCATCTCTTTTTTGCGGGATAAGATGACCGCTTTTCTGGAATTTTCAAAGGGAAAACTGGATTTTATCTCTGGTATTGCTCCTTCGTACAAGGATGAGATATTGACACGAACGGGCCAGCTGCGCGCTAAATTTCGTGACCGCGTAAAGATGCTGAAATCGCCTTATCTGAACACGGAATATCTTGGTATTCTTGTGGACACGACTATGAAAATACTGAGAAACAGTCCGTTGCGGCTGAAAGCCGTACGCCAGGCCATCAATTACGCTTTCGACAGGAAAAAAATGATAAAATACCTGCGCAACGGTATTGGCATTCCCGGCAACAAAGGCATTATCCCCCCCGGGTTGCCGGCTTTCGATGCAAAGGCAGATTACGGCTATAGTTATCAACCTGAAAAAGCAAAAAAACTGTTGGCACAAGCCGGTTTTGGCCCCGGGCAACCTCCGCCTTCCGTGACGCTGGCCACAACATCGGAGTATGTGGATTTGTGTAAGTATGTTCAGGCACGGCTGAATGATGCAGGTTTTGACGCACACATCAACGTGATGCCGGCAGGCACCATGCGCGAAATGAAAGCACAAGCCAAGTTACTGTTTTTTCGTGCTTCATGGATCGCCGATTATCCGGATGAGGAAAACTATTTGTCACTTTTTTATTCGAAAAATTTTACCCCCAATGGTCCTAATTATACCCATTTTTCAAGTCCCGTTTTCGATAAGATGTACGAAAAATCACTTTCGATAGTAAATGATCAGCAACGCCGGAAGCTTTATCGTGCCATGGACAGTCTGGTGATGGCACAGGCGCCGGTGGCTATTTTATATTATGATGAAGTCATCAGGTTTGTACAAAAAGATGTAACCGGGCTGGGGATAAATCCGGTGAATTTACTAAAGTTGAAGCGGGTGAAAATTGCAGGCCACGGGGGCAGGCATTAGTTGAACAATAGTCGTTGGTTTTGATGGCAAACAATTGTCAAAAGTTATCATTTGCAGACCAAACGATTATTGGAAAATCATCACTCTTTTTGGCCTATTTGCTCTTCTGCCACATCTTTTTTTTTGCGGCAGGGATGGGAGTGGATAGCCCGGAGCGCCAAAGTGGAATGGAGGCTTGCGGAGACAGGGCTCTCCCGCCTAACGCGGGAGAGCCACTGGAAACGCTTAGCCAACACCACTTTGGTGCGAGGACTATGAGCGGACAGCCCGTGAAAGCCTTGCGGGAAGGCCGCCCTTATTTTATCAAATTGGGTATAAGCAGTCAGACCAAAACCAGTTAAACTTTTCCTGAAAAAAATTTTTATAATTCAAAAAATAATCAGATATTTGCAGCCAATTTTGTTAAATCATTATTTATTTAAAAATTAGACTGTTATGCCAGTTAAAATGAGATTGCAACGGTATGGAAAAAAGAGAAGCCCTTATTTTCATATTGTGATTGCGGATGGTCGTGCACCACGTGACGGAAAGTATATTGTGAGAATCGGATCGTATAACCCTACCAGAAACCCTGCTGAAATAAACATCGATTTTGATGCTGCCCTGACTTGGCTGCAGAAAGGTGCCCAGCCTACGGATACGGTGAAAGCTATCCTTTCATACAAAGGGGTGCTTTACAAATATCACTTGATGAAAGGGGTGAAGAAAGGTGCTTTTGATGAGGCTCAGGCTGAGGTGAAATTCCAGGCGTGGCAACAAGAGAAAGAGGCTAAAATTGCTGCCAAGATTAATGGTTTGGAAGAAAAAACGCGTACGGAGAAGAAAGCGCATTTTGAAGCTGAAACCAAGATTCGCGAAGCTCGTGAAGCTGTGTTGGCCAAGAAAAAAGCTGTTGTGATGGAAGCTGAAGCTTCTGCTGCCAAAGAAGCAGCAGGTGACACCGAAAAGGTTGCTGAAGCTGCTGTCGTGGAAAAGACAGAAGCTCCTGCTGCTGTGGAGAAAACAAAGGATGCTCCTGCCGCTGTGGAGAAAGCAAAGGATGCTCCTGCTGCTGTGGAGAAAACAAAGGATGCTCCTGCCGCTGAGGATAATAAAGAAGAAACCAAAGCCGAAGATAAAAAATAATCAGCTTATCGTTAAAATTTGAAAAAGTCCGGTATGAGCCGGACTTTTTTTATGTACTGTTTTCGCTATTTTTGCCGATAAATCACAGGTTTTACCGGATATTAAAAATATGGATGCTTTTCAGGATTATTTTTACCTCGGGCTGATTACCAAAACCCACGGATACTACGGCAAAGTGGTGGCTTTTATTGATGCGGATGACCCTGCAGCTTACGAAAACATGGAAATGATGTTTTTGAATATTCACGGTACTCTCGTACCTTATTTTATTGAAGAAAGATCGCTGAAAAATAATAAGCTTATCCTTAAGCTTCAGGATATTACAACGGAAGAACAAGCTTCGGAGCTGGTGAAGAAAGAGATATTCCTGCCACTTTCGGCGCTGCCCAAACTGTCGGGAAATAAGTTTTATTATCACGAGGTGAAAGGGTACACGGTGACGGATGAGGCCTTTGGCACTGTGGGCGTGATTGAAGATATTCTGGATTATCCCGCTCAGGCGGTGATGCAGGTGTTTCACATGGGCAAAGAGGTGCTGATTCCTGTCAACGATGCGGTCATTCTGAAACTAGATCGGAAGAATAAAAGTATCCTGATAAAAGCACCCGAAGGTCTGCTTGACCTCTATTTAATCAGCTGAGATGAGCGCTCCCGACAAACGGCCTTTTCGTTTCCAACAGTTTAGCCTGTCTCACCACCGGTCAACCATGAAAGTGGGAACGGATGCGGTTTTGCTGGGTATTTGGACTGACTTGGAAAAGGTGACCGATGTGCTGGATATTGGAACGGGTTGTGGCATAATTCCACTTCTGCTGGCTGCACGTAGTGCCAAAATAAAGGTGGATGCTGTGGAGTTGGACTTCGATTCTTTTGAAGAGTCATCGGAGAATTTTTTGCAGTCACCTTTTGCCGGTCGTCTAAAGACCTTTCATGCCGACATTAATTATTTTGCTCCGGAGGCAGGAAAGAGATATGATTTGGTGATCAGCAATCCTCCGTTTTTTATCAACGACCGCCGTCCGCAGCGGACAGGGCGAAGGCTGGCGAGACACACAGACTCTTTGCGTTATGACCAGCTGATGTCATCGGTATTACGGCTTATGAAACCAGACGGTCATTTTTCGGTAGTGCTGCCATACCGTGAGAGTAAAGTTTTTCTGGAAATTGCAGAGCAGTCCGGTCTGAATATGCAGCACAGGTTGCTGATCTTCCCCAAACCCTGCAAAGAACCTAATCGGGTAAACCTGCTGGTGGGCTATTCTGCCGCTGCGCCGGTAACTGAAAAATTCATTATCCGCAACGAAGATGGCTCTTTTACGAGGCAGTATCTCCATACGGTAAAAGATTTCTATCTTTCGTGTTGAGGATAAATAAGGACAGGTTGCCGATGCTGTTGAGATTGTTTGTGCCGATAACTATCTCCTTCCGGTAAAGACGATATTTTTCGGCTGCTGTTTGAAAGTCAGTAACCGGACCTGTTGAAAGACCTCTCTGAACATTTTTTCAAATTCCACCACTTTTTCTTTTGCTTCAAAATCATACAGCAGGTAGTTAAACAGCACAATGCCCTGTGACTGTAAATGTTCATGCAGGTTCTTGAGAAAATCTGGTCTTAGAAATTCCTCCGGGGTGCGATGATCCAGAAACAAATCGACGACAATGAGATCGTATTGCTTTGTCTCTTCGGAAAGAAACTCAGCGGCATCTCCTGTGTGTAAATTCAAATTCTCCAGGTCATCGAGCCGGAAATGCTCTTTTGCCAAAGCGATCACCCCTTCATCTATTTCCACACCGGTGATATGCCCTTTACAAGAGTTTTCCTTTTGTAAAATCCAAGCTACGCTTCCAGCACCAAAACCAAATATTAGAATACTTTTAATCTGCTGGTAATCAATATCTAATTGCCGGAATGCGTTTCTGAAAACATCATGAAGTGTACCAAAAGAGTAATTGGTATGGGATGCGTTGAGTATCAGTCTGCTGTTTTGCCATCTAACTTCCAGACTGCTGTAAGGTGTTTTTATGCGTGCCACAGGAAACCATTCGGGAAAACATTTTTGGAGCCAGTGGTACATCTCAAATTCCTTTAAATACAGGTTTTCTCTTTTCCATAAAAGCCTGTTTCCCTTCTCTGAAATCATGGCTCAGATAGACCTGCTTCACAAAATCACGGTTGGCCTTATCTTGTGTAATCTGTTCCACAGTTCGCGTGGCAAGCTGGTGCATTTGAGCTTTGATAAGGGAGATGGTTAGCGGGGCATTGCTAATGATGCGGGAAGCCATAGCTTGTGTAAATTTTTCGAGCCCTCCAGAGGGGACAAGGTGGTTCAGGATACCCAGCTTCTCTGCTCTCGCAGCGTCCATGACATCGGCAGTAAAAAAAAGCTCCATGGCAATGTTGCTGCCCACGCGTTGTAGCACCCGGTTTACCTGGTTGGGGTTGTATGGTGCACTGATTTTGGCCGGTGTAATGGCAAAAGAGGCTTCGGGACTTCCCAGCAGAATGTCGCATGAAAACACCAATTCACAGCCGCCGCCCCAAACGCTGCCATCAATCATGGCTATGACGACACCCGGAAAACTTTCTATCCTTTTCAGGATTTTCTCCAATGCATATTCGTAGGGAACCGGTTCATTTTCAGGTGAGGGTAACTGGTCAATACGCAGACCGGCACACCACACGTTTACCTTTGGATTGCTACGCAAAATAACGACTCTGGTTTTGTTTTCTTCAAACATATCGAAAGCGGCAACCATTTCGTCAATCATTTCGAGGTTGAGTGAGTTGCTTTTTTTGTCGTTGTCGAGCCAAAGAATTCCAAAGCCTTGTTTTTGTTCTGTTTTAATAAATTGCATGGGCTCATTTTTAATCCTGGCAAAGGTAAGGAAAGTCTTCAGGACTTTATAGATGCGATTTTTGTAACGAGGTGGTAAAATTTCAGGCGTGGACGCCTGAAGCGGTGGGGATTTTTGTAACGAGGTGGTAAAATTTCAGGCGTGGACGCCTGAAGCGGTGGGGATTTTTGTAACGAGGTGGTAAAACTTCAGGCGAGGACGCCTGAAGCGGCGGGGGCGGCGGGGTTTGAAAATAGTTTTTTTTTGAGTATGCTATTTCCTGCATTTAATCCACAATAACCATCACAGCATTCTTAAAATACTTTAGGCACTCTCTCCAAACTTAACCTTTTTTAGATTTTTCAATCTGTTCCGCGCGGGAAACGACGCGAGAATGTTTTATCTTTGTAATTTAAATGTTAAAGCCATGTTAAAACAAAAAGTTGTCTTGTTATTTGCGGCTTTGCTGATGGTCAGCATTGCTTCCGGCCAGACCTTTCATATCCGTGGAACCGTTCCCGGAATGAGCGATACGGATATTTATCTTCTCGAAGATTTTGCCGATTCACAAAGAATGGTGGATACCACTAAGACCGATATCTCCGGCACCTTCAATTTTGTGATGAAACCGGATATGCCTGTGGGAATGTACCGTATTATGACTCCAACGGGACGCATGTTTAACGTGATTTATAACCGTGAAGATATTGATTTTGTTGCCTCCGGTATGAGCGCCAGTGATATGATTCAGGTGAAACATTCGGTAGAAAACCTGATTTATTACAAATACTTAAATATCAAAACCAATGATGAGTTAAGAATTAACGTGTTGCGTCCTGTGTTGGATTATTATCCACAAAATGATACTTTTTACCGGGTCATCCGAAACCAGGTTGAAAAGTTGCAGAACCAGATGACAACCGTGACATATAATTTAATACGGAACAATCCCGAAACGCTGGCTGCCCATTTTATTGCTATGGATGAGCCGGTAAAATTTGATTTGAACATACCTTCCTCAGAGCAGAATAATGAATTGAAGAAAACTTACTTTAACCATGTCGACTTTAACGATACGCTGTTGTTGCGTACTCACTTGTTTACAACTAAACTGGTAGGTTACCTTTCACTTTATCAAACCCGAAAAATGGACAGGAAAGCGATGGAAAAGGCTTTTGTGGCTCCCGTGGACACCATCTTGAAAAAGGCTCAGGTCAACGAAACGATGTATCTGTTTTGTCTTCATTATCTTGTGAAAGGCTTTGAGGATTTTGGTTTTGAAAATCTGTTGCAACACATTGCTCTGACCCAGCATTTAGCAGACTTTCCGGGTAACTCGCCTCAAAAACAGGCTTTACAGCGGAAACTGCATCTCATAACGGAACTTGCCATAGGGAAGACGGCGCCTGATTTTACCACCCGTACGTTGAAAGGAAAACGAATTCAGCTGAGTAAAGTGAAAGCCGGACATACGTTGCTTGTCTTCTGGGCAAGCTGGTGTCCGCATTGCAAGGCGGCGTTGCCAAAACTTATAAAATATTACGACCCGGCTCATTCCGAAAGGTTTCAGATTATTGCCGTTTCGGTGGATGATGCCAAAAAACCGGTGATCAAAGAAATCAAAAAAGAAGGCTATACATGGGTAAACATTGCCGAACTGAAAGGGTGGGAGAGTCCCATTGCCGAAGAGTACGGTGTTTCCTCTATACCTTCTTTTTTCCTGTTGGACAAGGATAAGAAGATTGTTGCCAAACCATCCGACATTAACGAAGCTGTACGCCTGTTGCAAAACATGGAAAAAACGCAGCCTTAAACTAAACTACCGCATGAAACCAGAGGCCGGTAAGGATAATTTTTACCTTTGTCCGCAATAAATAGCAAAGAGCTTGAGCAACAAGACAATTATCAGAGGTACGGCGGCCATTGGCTTTGCAGCCATTTTGTGGGGATTTGATGGCGTTGTACTGACGCCGCGATTGCATGGACTAAATGTGGGCTATGTGGTTTTTATGCTCCATGCTATTCCGTTTCTGCTGATGAATGTTTTTATGTTCAGCGAGTATAAGCAGCTCAAAACATTTGCCCGTCAGGACTATATAACTTTCTCGTTAATCGCTATATTCGGTGGCGCCATTGGCACTATGGCCATCGTAAAGGCGCTGTTTTTGGTTAATTTTCAGGACTTATCGGTGGTGGTTCTGCTGCAAAAGCTGCAACCCATTTTTGCCATTACCCTGGCGGCCATCTTACTCAAAGAAAAGATAAGAAAAGGCTTTGTCGTCTGGGCTTCACTCGCCGTAGTGGCCAGTTATTTCCTTACTTTCGGCTGGCATCTGCCCGGCATGAGCTCTGACAAAAACACCATTTATGCCGCGCTGTTCGCTATACTGGCAGCTTTCTCCTTCGGCAGCTCTACAGTGTTTTCAAAAAAAGTCCTGCTTCATTTTAACTTTCTGACAGCCACCTTTTTCCGCTATGGATTTACCACCATTTTTATGCTGTTTTATGTGGTGATTTTTGGGAAATACACCGAAATCATGCACACTAACCGCCTGCACTGGATGCTTTTTGTGCTGATTGGCCTGACCACCGGCTCCGGCGCCATTTTCATATACTACTACGGTTTGCGCCGCGTCAGAGCCATTGTGGCTACTATCAGCGAACTCCTCTTCCCCATATCCGCCATTTTCTTTGATTATGTCGTAAATGGGAGCGTCCTTTCGCCCGTGCAGTTTGTCAGCGCTGCCGTCATGGTCTTCGCCATTATCAAACTCAGTACGTAAATATTTTTTGGGCGGCCTCGGTTCCACCGCTCAAGGCCAACGCAAACCTCACCGTGCTGTCCGCTCATAGTCCTCGGCGGGAGCACCTTTCAGCTAATGCGTATCCGGTAGCTCCTTTGTCGCTCCGTCTCCACAAGCTTCAATTGCGCTCCCACCTGCGGGCTACCCGCTACCATCACTGCCGCATCGGAATGATGAATAAAATAAACGTAGAATGACAACCGCCTGACCATTGTTTGACTATTGTCTGACAACCGTTTGACCATTGCCTGACTATCGTCTGACAACTGCCTGACATCTTCACATCCCTTTATCATTTCTTAACAATTTTCATTTGCTAAGAGAACAAAGTTTTTCTTATCTTTACGTATAATTTAAAAGGATAAAACTATGATGGATGAATTAAGTCTGGTTTATACGGGGTCAAGAGTCGAAGGATTGTTTCTTGAAGATTTGCTGAAAGAAAACGGTATCGGCTGTATGCGAAAAGATACCCTTGAAGAGAGCATCAGTGCCGGATGGGCACAGGGCTCACCGGAAGATGCAGTGAAAATTTATGTGGAGACCTTTAACTATGAGAAGGCAAAAAAAGTTCTTGATGACTATTTTGCTTCGAGAGACAAAAAGAAATAGGATGGCTTTTCTTTTTTGAAATACGTTCTTTGTGTTATGGAAACAGCACTGCTGAATTATTTTGTGGTTGACACGAAGTTGCTATCTACGTGCGACTTTAATCCTTATATCCTTAAAAAAGGAGCCGGAATTTACGAGATTTTACGGGTAGAACAAGGGATTCCTGTGTTTTTGAAAGAACATATCGCCCGTTTCTTTTCATCAGCAGCTTTGGAAAATATCCCCGTAAATCTTTCCGTAAAGTTTATCCGTCAGGCGGTGAAATTACTCATCAGTCAAAACCGGATGCAGAAGGGAAACATCAAGTTTGTTTATCATCGGAACGGGGAGGATAACCATCGGTTTATGGCTTGGATTGTGCCGTTTTTCTATCCAACGAGTCAGCATTATGACAAGGGCGTTGTGGTGGGGAATATGTCGGCAGAGCGTGAAAACCCCAATGCCAAAAAAGTGATGTACAGCCTGCGAAAACAAGCTGATGCATACATGAAGATAGAAGGCTTTTGGGAAGTGGTTTATGTGAACAGAGAGGGCTTTCTCACCGAAGGAAGCCGCTCCAATATTTTCTTTGTCCTTGGCAACCATGTGTTGACTCCGGAACTATCATTGGTTTTGCCCGGAATTACCCGCGCAAAAGTCTTGCAGCTTGCCGTTGAAAGGGGCATCCCGCTTGAAGAGGTGAGGATTAAACCTTCTGAGTCAGGGAAATTCGATGCCTGTTTTCTCACCGGTACAAGTCCGAAAATATTACCGGTATTGCAGTTGGGTAACATAACTTTTGATGTGCAAAATAAGCTTATGCGTATACTTGCGGAGGATTATGATAAATTGATGGCAGAGGATGTACGCAGGTTTTCCTGGTAACAGAGAAACAGATAATTTGTACTTTTAACCAAAATTATAATCGATGGTAAAAAGGAGCGTTTGGCTTATTTGGCTGTGGTTGATAGCGGGGATGACTTTTTCCGGTTCGCTCTTTGCACAGAAAAAAATTCCCTCATCTTTCTGTATTCATCCTGCCGAAAAGCAACTCGCTGACAGCATTAACAGTATTCGGATTAGTCATGGAAAAAAAGCATTGCCGCTTTCCATCTCATTGTCTTATGTTGCCAGAACACATGTTGGCGATTTGCTCATCAATCATCCAGACACCAGCATTTGTAATTTGTCCAGCTGGTCAGATAAAGGGAAAGGCCGGTGGAAAGCAGTTTGCTACAACCCTTATGTGGTAAACCATAATGGCATGTGGAAGAAGCCGCAGGAGCTGACAGATTATCGCTACCGCGGCTACGAAATGGTAGCCTATTCGCAGGACAGTCTGGTTGTTGACAGTGTTTTGTCCTTGTGGAAAGATAGTCCGGAAGCCATGGCCATGATGCTGACAAACGGTGTGTGGAAGAAAAAGTCGTGGGCAACTATGGGGGTTGGCCTTAACGGACATTATGCATCGGTATGGTTTGGACAAAGGCCCGACAGAGCCGGAAAACCGGCCATGTGCCGCTCCACAAAGAAAGATAAGAAAAAACAATACGCCGGGCATGACTATTATTTGGTTTACGGAAGCTACCCGGGAATAAGTTCTGCTACAAAAGTAATGAACCGGCTGAGAGCCAAAGGATTCAAAAGCGCAGGCATCCTGAGTACCCACAAACATAACCGTGTTTACCTTTACCGGTCATCCGATTTTCAACAGGTTAAAAAGGAGAGGCAGAAGTGGTTGAAGAAATATCCCAAAATGTGGATTTTACAACAATAACCTGTTTATAAACTGACGAGTGAATATGGCTGAAAGATTTTATTTGAAAGAGGTGACAGGGGGTAATTTGGAAAGAGAGTTTCTGAATTTTCCCGATGGGCTGTATAAGAAAGAGAAGAGACGAATCAGACCACTGGACGATGAAATAAGAAGAGTCTTTGACCCCAAAAGAAACAAGTTGTTCAGACACGGCGAAGCTGTTCGCTGGTTGTTGAAAAACGAAAGCAGCAAGACTGTGGGCCGGATAGCTGCGTTTTACAACAAAAGAACAGCCGGCAAGCACGAACAACCTACCGGTGGTGTGGGCTTTTTTGACTGCATTGACGACCAGGAGGCTGCCAGCATGCTTTTTGATGCCGGCAAAGGCTGGCTTGAAGGCAAAGGCATGGAGGCGATGGACGGTCCCGTGAACTTTGGCGACAGAGATAATTTCTGGGGCTGCCTGAAAGAGGGATTCCACGAGAATACTTTTAATATGCCTTACAACTTCCCTTATTATAACGAACTCTTTGAAGGATATGGGTTTAAGAATTATTTTAACCAATATGTATATTACAAGAAAATATCAGAGGGTGCTTCCAAAATGGCACACGAAAAAGCCTTGCGAATAGTGAAAAATCCAGATTATCGTTTTGATATCTTTCGATGGAAACGATTTGAACAATATGCCGGAGATTTCCTGACTATCTACAACAAAGCGTGGGCGCGGTTTCCCGGGGTGAGTGCCATGCGTATACCACAGGCAAAAGCATTGCTTCATGCACTGAAGCCGGTGATTGATGAACGTGCTGTTGTCTTTGGCTATTATAAAAACGAACCGATAGCCTTCTTTATCATGATCCCCGACATAAACCAAATCATTCGAAATTTTAACGGAAAACTAAACTGGCTTAACAAAGTCAGACTTTACCTCGGACTGAAAGTATTCCATAAATCCAACAGATTGCTTGGACTCATCTTCGGCGTTGTCCCTGAGTATCAGGGAAAAGCCGTAGAGTCTGCTATTATTCTTCGGTTTGAACAGGAAACTAAAAAACCTAATTTCCCTTATATATATTTGGAAATGAACTGGGTAGGAGATTTTAATCCGGCCATGATGAAGATGGTCGAACAGAATGTGGAGGCACGGATTTATAAAACCTATGTTACCTATCGTTATTTGTTCGACAGAACAAAAGAATTTAAAAGAATGCGGAAAGTAGGTTAATCCGTTATGCGATTTCTCTTAATTTAACATGCTGAAAAAATAATAGAATAATGACAATTATAGAAAAAATTATTGCAGTCCACTCGTTGGAAAAAGAGGTTAAACCCGGCGATATTGTGGATATATCCATTGACGCCCGTGTAGCCCGGGATTTTGGTGGCCCAAATGTTGTGAAAAACCTGGAGACTTATGGCCTTACCATCGCCGATCCATCCAGAACTTTTTTTACTTTTGATACCAATCCTACCGGTAGTGATCAGAAATATGCTGCTAACCAGCAGATAGTGCGCGTGTTTGCACGCAGACATGGTATTAAAGTCTTTGACATTAACAATGGAATAGGAACACATACACTCATCCGTGAAGGGTTGGCCTGGCCAGGGTCTACGGCCGTTACTACCGACTCACACGCCAATATCCTCGGAGCCATAGGCGCTTTCGGACAGGGTATGGGCGACAAGGATATTGCGGCTGCTTTCTACCGTGGGAAAGTATGGTTTAAAGTGCCGCCCTCTGTGAAAATCAATCTCTCCGGAAAACTGCCGGCCAGCGTCACAGCCAAAGACATTATTTTAAACCTGCTGCATGAGTTCGGAGCCAACTCCCTGCTTGGTGTGGCTGTGGAATTTTATGGCGATGTTGTGGATAAGCTTACGCTGGATCAACGAATTACCATTGCCTCCATGGGAACTGAAATGGGAGTGATTATCTTGCTTTTTCCACCAAATCAGGAAGTATTAGACTTTTGTAAAAAGGCCACAGGGCGGGAGTTGAAACCCGTTCTGGCTGATGCAGAGGCAAAGTATGCCAAATCGTTTACCCTCGATGTGAGCCGGTTTGTTCCCATGGTCAGCAGACCGGGAAAGCCGCATGATACCGTGGATATTAACACCGAAAAACGGGTAAAAATTGATTCGGCTTTCGTAGGAAGTTGTACCAATGGCCGCATGGAAGATATGCGGGCTGTGGCAAAGGTACTTAAAGGTCGAAAAGTCGCTCCCGGTGTGGTACTCAAAATTGTGCCTGCTACCGATACTATTTGGCGGCAATGTCTTGACGAAGAGTTACTAACTGTCTTTAAAGAGAGTGGTGCGCTGATATCTAATGCCGGATGTGCCGGATGTGCCGCCGGACAGGTAGGCCAAAATGGCCCGGGTGAAGTAACTATCAGCTCTGGTAACCGGAACTTTCCCGGAAAGCAAGGCAAGGGATTTGTCTATCTTGCTTCACCGGCTTCGGTAGCTGCTTCGGCTGTGGCCGGATACATTACTACCGAGGATGATATCCCCGAACATCCGGCAGTTTTTGATGATGAAAATTTAGAGGCTCACTATAAGCCTGTCGCACAACATGAACAGGTGCCGTTGGATAAACCTACAGAAGTAGAAGGCCGTGTATGGCTCATCGAAAAAGATGATATTGACACAGACATGATCTTCCATAACCGTTATCTCCAGATTACCGACCCTGAAAAAATGGGTCAATATATTTTCGATAACCTCGAAGGCTACGAAGATTTTGCCAAAAAAGTGAAACCCGGAGATATTGTGGTTACAGGAAAAAATTTCGGCGCCGGCAGTTCGCGGCAGCAGGCAGTGGACGGGTTTAAAGCACTCGGTGTGCAAGCCGTCCTTGCCAGGTCGTTCGCTGCTATTTATGAACGAAATGCTATCAACGCTGCATTGCCGATTCTCACTTATAACTCACTGTCCGATATTGATTTGCAGGATGGCGATACCATTAGCCTGAACTTTGAAACCGGGAAGCTGACCAATATAAAAAGTGGTAAATCGATGCAAATCACCCCATTCTCGGAAGTGCAAATGGAGATATATAAAAACGACGGACTTTTCTAATTTTTTTTGTGTATATATTTGTAAAAATCCTGCGCTATGGCTAAACCTGAAATAACAAAAGATATTCTTATCGAAGAGCTCGTCAATAACTATTCTTTTTCCGTACGCTATTTAATGGAAAAGGGTATCCGTTGCATTATGTGCGGCGAGCCCATTTGGGGCACACTGGAAGAAGCGGCACGGGAAAAAGATTTTTCAGATGCCAATATCCAGATATTTGTTGACGAAATGCGTAAGATAGCCACTCAAGACCCGAATCAGTCCGTCCCTGAGAAGAAAGTCGATGTGAAGAAAATGGGAGAATAAACTTCCGGTTTACTTTTTGCCCAAGAGAAGATTTCTGTCGCGCTTTGCTGCAGGTACAATCCATTTTTTCGGAACAAGTTTCCAATCATCCAGTGCTTTGGGAGTAATTTCTTTTTGGCTTTCAATCCACTGCATCATCAGGTAGCGGATATCCTTCCTGGAATTGGAAACAAGTCGCTTTGCAAGTTCCTTTTTCGAAAGACCTGCACCTTCGGTCAACGTACCTCCACCGCCGTTGCCCTGGTAAGAGTTAATGGCAACGGTGTACATTTTATCCATATCGAAAGGCTTTCCGTCCGCCATGGAGAGGATATGAATCCGTTCTCCCGGCTTTTTACTGACGTCAACTACATACTTGATGCCGGCTGCCGTGTTGAAATTGTAATAAGCATTCTTCAGGAAAGGTTTCCCTGTCCATTTTGATTCAACCAGCTTTCCATTGGCATCTTTCTTAAAAAGTAAAAGGTGGTCATTCTTATTTTGCATGGTATTGAACCATAATCCGTAAGAGTATTCCAGCAGGTTCTTAATTTCCCGTCCGGAGAGTTTCATGGTATAAAGATAATTTTCAAACCGGTAGAGTTTAAACAAATCACGCATGTAAATTACACCTTTGTCAATACGCGCATTCATGGAGAGTAACGACACTATGGAGACATCGGCATGCGTTTCCTTCAATTGAAGCTGGTGGATAATATCCACAAACGCGGATGGACCAAAAAGCGCGTTTCGGGCATCAATGCCTTTGGAGAATTCTCCAATGGGCCGGTTGACGAATTTCTGCACCTGAACAAAATCGGGCATGAACTTATGCATAAAAGCACTATCAGGTTTGTAGCCAGACATGCTGCGCAAATGGCCGGAAATATTTTTTTCGTACCGGCGGGTTTTCGTGTTGTAAATTAGGTTGATATCGGCCTCCGAAACCAGTTGGGCATGAGCACCGGGATCCAGTACCAGCACCTCTTTACCAACAATATTGGTTACCACCTGATTACTTGGCTTGTGGTCGTGACCTGCAAAAACAATGTCGAAACCCGGAACTTCTTTAGCCACCAGTACCGAAGCATTCTCAGGAGGTCCCGGATCGTGCGAACCGTAACTGCTGTCGGTACCCGAATGAAACAGGCCAATCATTAAATCGGGATGCTCCTTTTCGCGAATATATTTCACCCAGTATCTTGCGGTCTTCACCATGTCTGCAAAATGCATTCCAGACCAGATGGATGGGGGAAGCCAGTTGGGAATTCCAGGTGTTATCATGCCCAGAATAGCAATCTTGAGCCCATCACGATGCAGGATAACATAAGGTTTAAAATAGGGTTTCCCGGTAGTGTTCTCCACAGCATTGGCTGCCAGCCATGGAAAATCAAGCTCTTTCCTGAACTTGTCATACACCGGATGCCCCGGTTCAATATCGTGATTTCCAACGGTGCCCGCTGCATAATGCATATAGCTCATAACGCGTGCCAATTGGTGTACGCCATTGGTATCCACGTAGTTATAATAATAAACAAAAGGTGTTCCCTGCAAAATATCGCCGTCATCCAGCAGGATAACCGTTTGTTTTTTGTCTGCCTTAAGGCCTTTTACATAAGTTTCTACCTGTGCGAGAGAGCCCTTTCGTATGCGTTGTTTCACCAAATCCTGCGGGAAAACAGTGCCGTGGACATCGCCTGTTTCCAGAATTTTCAAATGAATGGTTTTTACGGGTTCTCCGTTCTGTGCAAAGAGCGTAACGGAAAGGAAAAGGCCGATAAACAGTAGTAACTTTCTCATAAATATAATATTGGATGGCAAAGATAGGGATGTTCGTCGTTTTCCGGTTGGGAAGGCGTTTGCTTTTCGTTAAAAAGTATTAAATTACAATACTCCGGTAATAATTTTATTAACCTGATTCCCAATCAGTTGTAGATGTTTCATAATAAGTGTAACTTATTGTGAAGCAATTATATTTATCTGGGAATCAGATTGGTAGAATTTTTTACCGGACTATTGATATTAGAGACACTATTTAAATGCAGCTGTCCGCTCGTACTATTCTTTTTTTAAATAAATCAATACCGGAACACCGGAAAGTCCCAATCTCAGAACCCGGTTTGTTTCATGGTATTTGGTATTTTCAGTATTAAATATTGAGATAATCTTTGAAACTTTTCCGGGAACGGAAAAATGTTCCGGCTGCTGCTCAAAATGGTGAGAAGCAGTAGGCCTCCAGGCAATGATAATATCGCTTCCTGTTTTGTAATCTTTTAACAAATAAGCATATACGTTGTTGTCTTCGCGAATTATCTTGACGAAATGATAAGTCCCAATTTGTTGTTGCAGCAGGGCAAAAGCCTTGAAGGAGAGCTTTTCGCGAAAGCCCGAGTTATAAGATCCGGTAAGTCCCGAACGGTTGTGGAGAAACGATTTGTAAGCCACATTGGCAAAATAGTACCAGTAAAACTGCCGGGCGCCGAGACGCCAGAGGATCATGGCCATGCGAACACCGTAAATGGCTTGCTCTTTTTCCGTAACACATTCGCTGTGGGTGCAGTTTTCGCCACCACCTTTGCTGTCGAAACCAAATTCAGTAACATATACCGGTTTTCCCGGCAGGTTTTTGTTTCTGAAACGTACCAGGTTGGCCATGGACCATACTTCTGAACGTGGGTCTTCGGGGTTGACTGCCGTACGTTTTCCGTTTTCCTGA
>CAYLSW010000005.1:0-26976 GCA_964386145.1 uncultured Lentimicrobiaceae bacterium
TGTGTGAAAGTATGGCTACAAAGTTAGTGTAATTCACAAAATATTTAATTGTATATATGAAAAAGCGGAGCAAAGGCTTATACATCCTTCACTTCCACACCATCTTCGTGAATGTAAATCAGCTTTTTTTCGATACTTTGGTATCCCAGCCGGGCATAGACTGCTGCATATCCCTCCAACTGTTTCCTGTATTTAATTTCGTTACTGACCTCTCTCATGCCGGTCTTGTAATCAAGGATGGTCAGTGTGTTTTCGGCAATAACAACCCTGTCAGGGCGTAGGAGCCGCCCCGACTCTGCATCATAAAGTTCTGTTTCGGTTTTTATTATCGTGCCTTTCGAATAGTAACGACTTAATTCGGGATGAGAAAATACCTTCCCCAAAAGTTGTTTGATATGCCGTATCTCCGAAGCATCAAGCAATCCGGCATAACGGTAGGCTTCTATCTGTTGCTCTGCTTCTTCTGTGTATTTTATTTTCGATAAAATGGTGTGTAGCAACTTGCCGAAAGTACGCTGAGTACTTTGCCCCAAAGCTTCCCAATAGACCTCCTCCACAGGTGCAATGGCGAGATATTCGTACCAGGGAGTAGAAAAATCGCGGGACAAAACAACAGTTTTCTCCCTCCCGGTTGGCTTATCACCCGTTGCTATTTTAGGAAACTTCCCCCATTCATAATGTAATTTTTCTTCGTCCCACAGACCCTTTTCGATCAGAAAATCAGCGAGATATTTGGAGAAATAATCCTTACTTTTATTTTGTAACAGACTTCCTGTGAGGTAGAGTGCATCCACTGCACGTGTAAACGCCACATAAATTTTATTCAGGAAATCCAGGTCTGTTTTTGCTCTCTCATGCTCCCATACTTTTTCTCGTCCGGCAGCTGCCAAATCTTTTTCGCTGATGTTCAGTAGGACAGAAGAGATGTTTCCCAACTCTGCCAGGCGAAGTTCTTCCCAATACTGTTCGTGGGTAAGCCGGTTTTGCATAGCATGCAGGTCGGCAATCACTACCCCGAATTTCAATCCTTTGGCTTTGTGGGCTGTCATTACCCTTACGGCCTCCATGCCTTCCGGCAAAACAATACTCTCTTTGCCCTTTTTTTCTTCCCAAAGTTGAACAAATGCCGGTAACGAGCCGTTGTAAGTCATCTCCTTTTCAAAAATAAAATCCAGAAAAAATTGCAGGAAAATATCCGGCGTGGTTGTATTTGTCAGGTTACGAATAACTTCAGCAGCTATCTCATAAACGCTGTGCGTCCGCAAAATCTCAGGGGCAGGCCGGGGCAATCCGAATTTATTTAAGATAAAACTCAGTGGTTCGACCTGCAAAATGGCTTCGCTGTAAAGAGTGTGAAATTTTTCATTTGCATTATAAACCCAAAGCAGGTTGGTGAGAAATTCTGCAAAGAAAAGCCTGTTGTCATTTTCGGTTAGCAATTTCAGGAAGGCTGCGATGAGCCTGACTTTAGGGGAGGTTGTCAGCAACATCGACTCGGAAGATACTACCGGAATGTTGTGTTGCAACAACTGTGCTGCAATTTCTGCTGCCGACTTGTTGTTTAGTGTCAGGATGCAAATTTCTTTCAGCGGATAATCTTTTTTGGAAACATCTTCCACAATTTCCAGGATTTTGTCTAACCTTTTCACTTTGAAATCTGCTGCATTTTCGGAAGGTATAAATTCCATTGCAACATATCCGCCCTGTTTTTCTTTTGCTGCAGGAAACTGCTGCTCAACGCCGGCGTAAACCTTGTCGAAGCCACCGGTAAGACCCTTTCCGGCAAAGCTGAAAAAATCATTGTTGAAGCGGACGATTTCCTCCCGTGAACGGTAGTTGATTTTCAACTCTTTTTGTACATAGTTACGCACTAATATCTGTTCGCGCTGAATGTTTTCCGGATTATTCTCCAGCCCGTAAAGGTGGGGCAAATGGGTAAATAGTTCTACTTCGCCATTGCGAAAACGGTATATGGCCTGTTTGGCATCGCCTACCACCATGTTGAAATGTCCGCTGGCCAGCGACTCCTCCACCAATGGCAACAGGTTGTCCCACTGCAACAGAGAGGTATCCTGAAACTCGTCAATGAGGAAATAACGATAACGTCTTCCCAGCCGCTCATAAATAAAAGGAACAGGCTGCCCGGCAATCTCCCGGTGGATACGTTTGTTAAATTCGGAGATGTGCACTTTGCGGGTTCTCTCCGTAAAACCTTCAAAAAGTTGTCTTATTTCACCAATGAGTGCCATCTCGTAAATGTTATTATACACCAGTCGCCGAATGGCATAAAACGGAATTTTCTCCCGGATAGCTTCCAGGCTCTCTTTCAGTTGCGGAGCAATGCTGTCAATACGTGTTTTAATTTCATCGCTTTTTGTGGCGGAATACCAGATATTATCTTCCATAGCCCTGATAATATAGCGGTTGGGTAGCAATTCTTTCAAGCCTGACGGCCATTCGGACAGCCTTTTGAAATAGCCTCCGACACCTTTTTTCCCTTGAAAAAAATCATTGGTGGTAAGCCCGGTATGTGCGATAGACTCCAGGCTTTTCCGTGCCTGCTTTTGAATGGCTGCTTTTGCCGAATAAACGGAATCTCGTAGTCTCCTGATGTTTTGTAGAAAGTCTGCGGATTGGATGTTTTCCGGTCCGTTAGCGCCTTCCCACCCACCTTCACCCAGCTGTTTCTTTACAAAATTCGACAGGTTTTGGGTCAGATCGTAGCTCTTCTCATCTTCTACCTGCGACATGACAAACCGGACCAGAATCTCCGTAAAAGCATTGTCATGCCCCAGTTTGTCATAAATATCTTCTACGATAAACGGAACCAGGTCGTCGTTGTCTATAATGACCTCGAAACCCTGTGGCAGCTTCAGGTCGGAGGCAAAAGTTCGCACAATCCGGTGCACAAACGAGTCGATGGTGCTGACGGCAAACTCATCGTAATTGTGAATAATGAGGGAAAGTAGTTGTCCGGCACGACTGCTAATATGCTCAGCCGAAAGTCCGGTCTCCTCCATTATTTCCGGATAGTTGCTTTTGTTTAGATGGCCGGAGGAGATGTCTTGCAGACTTTCTGTTATTTTAGACTTCATTTCGTTGGCGGCCTTGTTAGTAAAGGTTATGGCAAGAATGTGCCTGAAACTTCCCGGATTTTTCAGGGTGAGTTTCAGGTATTCTTTTACCAGCGTCGTGGTTTTTCCTGATCCGGCGGAAGATTTATAGACGACAAAATGCTGGTTCATAATTTCCGGTTTTTAGAAGTCCCTTTTTTCTTTTTTATCTTTCTGTTTTTAGTGCTTCGGTGAAACAATTCCGAAAGTCGTGAGAACTCTTTCCGGTAAACGATGCCGACACCCTGGGTGTAAGGAGAAACTTTATCGTAGTTGTTGTAGTTGTACCACGAGTTGTCGTTTGAATGGTTAAAAGCTTTCAACAGCCATCGGCCATCTTTGGTTATTTTGTACCGGATATCCACATCCCCCACAAGGTTGTTGGCTGATTTGTTTTGTTTGTCGTAGGTCATGCCGAAATTCCCGTTAATCATCAGCCGGTCATCGAACAGCTGTGTCGAAAGAGCTACGTCAAATTCCTGCTTGGTAAGAGCGTCACCGGGTTTATAATTTACGCCAATGTCAAAATCTTTACTTATTTTCGATAACATGCTGCTCAACTGATTGGAGAGTATGGTGTAGTAGGAGGTGTTCCATGAAATACTTGAGGCATTGCTGAAACTAAAAGAACCCAGAACCAGCAACGATATCATCTGCTGGTTCATAAGCGCTTTGTTTGTTGTGTCGAGTTGCGCATAAACCATACGCTGCATGTCGGGATCCAAATCGGGGAAATGAATCTGAAATCTGATATCCGGATTAAAAAGGTCATGTGACATGATGATATAAGAATTTACCTGTGTCCGGCTTTTGTAATTTGCACTGGAGTCAACAACAATACCAAGGCTGCTCAGGTTGGCTTTAAGTTTGTAAAGGCCTTTAATGTTGACTGTTGCCTGATAGGGGTTGCCTGCCCATGAGATGCGTCCTCCTTTTACCAGTTCAAAATGTTTCTTGACAAAACTACCGAGTGAAAAATTAAACTCCCCTCTGTCAACAATGTAATCGCCCGATAGCGACATGTTACCGTCCGAATTTACCTGTAAATTCAAGATACCGCTTCCTTTCGACTGGATATCACCCATGTTTGAAGGAAGATATATCTTTACATCGGCGCCGGGCCGGATATCCATGTTCAGCGTGATAGTATAGGCACTTTTCTTCTTTTGATGCAATTTCAGGACGGTTTCTGCAGGTAAGCGCTTGCTACTGTCGGCCGGAGGAGGCTTGAAAATAATGTAATCTTTATCGGCAATCTCAGTGGAGTAATCCAAAGGCAGGACAACGGAAGTCCCCGCATCTGATTTTGCATCAATGACCATTTTAATATCATCTACCGGACCTGTAATTTTTACCTTCCCCGAAGCGATAGCCTTGCCATAATAGACATCATTCATGTGCCGGGTTGTGTTAAAAAACAGAAGCTTTTTTGTGTTGATGGTGAGATTCATGCGCATGTCCCTGAAATAGTGATGAAGAATATCTCCTTCCAAAACTGCACTGTTTCCCAACGTATCATACAAAGTCATTTTTCCGAAATCAATTTTATCCCTGTCAAAAAGTATTCTTTGATGAAAAGAGTATTTGGTGTTCAGATAGTTTACGACGAGGCTGGCTCGTTTTATGTCGACATATCCTAAAATTAGTGGGTTTTCGGTGGAACCATTTAACCTTATTTCTCCTTTTGCTATGCCTTGCAAATCAGAAATATATTCATTGAAAAAAGGATTGATGACTTTTAGTTCTAACTGGTTGAATTGCAGGGTGAGGTCAAGGTTGGCGGAATCACGATATGGATAGTAAAATCCTGTCAAATCAAGGGTTTTGACCCGACTTGTATCCCCTTGTCTCACTACCTGTGTTTTGATAAAAGCCGAATTACTCACGTTGTCCCAGGTGCTCAGAATCCTTGCATTGCCGAGAAGAACATGATTTAAGGCAAGCTTGTCGATAGAAAGATCTGCAATGCGTGCATTCCGACCGTTTACATGCGTGATTTTAACAATACCATTTAAAGTACCGTTGATGTCAAAACCGAGCATGTGCCACAACAGGTCAAGGTTAGAAAGGTTCCATGAATGAAAAGAAATATTAAGCGAATCACCGTTTTTTTTGGGAAATCGACCCTGTAGAGCGAACTCCGACAAGCCACCATGAATGATAAGGTGCTCAAACTGCCAACCGTTGTTGCTGTGAACAATTTTATTTTCGGGATTAACCTGCCAAAGTGTGTCGTTTATATAAACCTGAGATTTGCTTATGTTGAATTGCTGAAGTTTTCGGTTGTCGATGTAAAATCCTTTTATAATCCCTTTGTTTACCCATATACTGTCCGGATTGTGCCAGTAGAGGCTGTAGGTCAGGCTGTCGTTGCGTACCCCCAGTTTCAGTTGCAGACTGTCCAGGCCAAAAACGGTTTTGTCGTTTGCCGTGCTGTCTTTTAAGATAAGATGCCGGATTCTGTAACTCATATGAAGCTTGTTGCCTTTTGTCCTGATCTTTAGTCTGCTACCCAGTGCTTCCGTTTTGTTGAAAATAATTTTTTTGGCATTGCCATCAGCTGTAAGTGTACGGTTTTTCAGATCGAAAAGGGCACTGAAAGAAGTGTTTGGACTAATGTTCAGTCCGTAAACAAAATGCTCGCCTATGAATTCCGGCTTTTTCAGCAACAGGCTGACTTGAACCCTGCCTTTCTGCCGGGTAGCTGTTGAATCTTCCTTTGGCAAAACCGGAAAATAGTGGTTGAAGAACTGTCCTATTGCTGTTCCTAATGTGGTCAGTCTGAATTGCCCCTTCAACCGAAAATCCAATAGATCGGAATGGAAGTCAATATTTTGTTGTCCGGAATTTTCCTTCTGTTTTACAATGTTAATTTGTGCTACCGGATAGTGGTCACTCCCAAAGCCGATCATTGCATTTTTCATATGAATATCACCGGTAAGAGAGTTAATGTCCAGCCCGTCAAAATCAATAGTCGCCATTCCGCTAAGATGAAAATCTTTTTGTTCCCACAGCTTTAATGGTTTAAAATCGAATTGACTTAAATTCAACTTGAAATGAAAACGAGGTTTCTTTTTTATAACGGTATAACCCCTGGCGCCTAACACCAGATGCGGGTCGTTAATTATTATCCGGCTAAATAACGTGTCGGTCAGATAGTTTCCATGGTAATTAATGTTTTGAAAATCATATCCGTTCACCTTAACCTGCCGGATGCCAACTGCTAGCTTTGTGTGCTGTTTTCCCAATGTGTCAAAAACAGTAACGTATGCTTTGAAATCTGCTTTTCCAAACAGACCTTTGCCGCGGATAAAATGGTTGAGCGGGAAATCTCCCGCTTCAATATTTGCCTTTAACCGAAGGATTCTGTCGGTATCCGTTTTTAATTTAATGTTTAGGTTTATTTTTCCGTTGCTTGCTGTAACAATACCTGCACTTGTGAAAAAATTGTAGTACGAGCCTTTGAATACTCCTTTTAATTTAAATTTTTCTTTGGATGCAATTGATTTGGGAACAGGAATATGTGGGTTATCCTGCGGGATGACAAAACTTTTCAGGTCGGAGACTGACGTCTCAAAATTCTTTATCGTGGCCGCAATCTGTGTGGAAAAAAAATCGGGGAGCCCTGTCATGCTTACCTCACCCTTAAAATGTGTTGTTTTTCCATAGGCCAGATTTAAATTTTTCCCCACAAGCCGGCTTACGGGCCCGTCCACAACGCCACCGAGAATGGTGACCCTGTCCTTCATTTTAAACATGACGCTGGCAAAGTACCCGATATCGCTTAAATCCAGTTCAGATGGCTTGAAATTGCCGTACATCCTTACCGAATCAACAAAATCGGAATAAGCACCCCAGCTTTTTGCTTGCATGTAATAGTCGAAGTTTAACCGGGAGTGGTTGGTTACGAGGCTTGTGTTTTTAAAATAAAAAGTGCTGCCGCTAATGACCACATCGCTTTTCATCTTTCGCAGAAAGAAACCCGATTTTTCGTGCGCAGTGAGATTATCCAAATGGAAACCAAGCGAATCGTTTATTAGAAAAAAATTGTGAGCGTAAACGGAGGTGCGGCTTACGTCAATGTCACTGTAATTCATGGTGTTTTGCGCGACATTAGGGTACTTATTATTTTCATTTTTGAGCTGAAAGTGTATGTGCGCCAGCTGTAACTCTTTAATGTTAAGCTTAAAAACGCCTGATGAAGAAGAACTATCGGAAGATAGCTTTTTGATGAAATTGATAAAGGCATAATTATTGTGGCCTTTGTGCTCAATCAGCCGAAAATCTATCGTGTCTATGCGAACGGTACGGAAGAAAAGTTTACCGTTCAGAAGTTTGAAAAAGGCGGGGCTGACCTGCATGCTGTTGATGCGCATCATGGGTTTGCCAAGTGAATCGCGTAAGTCAAGTTGGCTTATTTCTATGCCTTTAAAAAAGTCGATGCTTAGTGAGCCTATGGACAGGCTGTCGCCGGTTTTTTCAGATACCCAGTTTGCCACTTTCCCGGCCACCATGGATTGTACAAAAGGTTGCTTAAGCAGAAAAGTCAGCACCAAAGGTAGAGACAAAAGAGTAAGTATCCCGTAAAGCAGCGCTCTGAGAACCCTTTTTTTAATACTTTTGCCCTGTTTTTTTTCTTTCAAATGAGTATTTACATTTTAGGTATAGAATCTTCCTGCGACGACACCTCGGCATCCGTAATAAAAGACCGTCAGATTTTGTCGAATATCATTGCTAATCAAGATATTCACAAAAGCTATGGAGGTGTTGTGCCTGAACTTGCCTCGCGGGCACACCAGCAAAACATTATCCCCGTTGTAGAGGCGGCCCTGCGAGAGGCAAAAATACAGAAAAATCAGTTGGATGCCATTGCCTTTACAAGAGGTCCGGGATTGCTGGGCTCGCTTCTTGTGGGTACCTCTTTTGCCAAGGCTTTTGCGCTGGGCTTAAATATTCCGATTATCGAAGTTAACCATTTGAAAGCTCATATTCTGGCTCATTTTGTGGAAGTTGGTTCCAAAAGTCCGCATCCTGAGTTTCCGTTTTTATGTCTGACTGTCTCGGGAGGTCATACCCAGATTGTGAAGGTAAACAGCCCTTCGGATATGGAGATATTGGGAAAGACTATCGATGATGCTGCCGGTGAAGCTTTCGACAAGGCGGCAAAAATCATGGGACTGCCTTATCCCGGCGGGCCGGAGATAGATAAGTTGTCAAAGTCAGGAAACCCGAAAGCTTATCCGTTCCCTGAACCGAAAATTCAGGGCCTAAACTACAGCTTCAGCGGCCTCAAAACTGCATTTCTTTACTTTTTGCGCGATCAGCTAAAGTTAGATGACGATTTTATTGAAAAAAACAAAGCGGATATTGCCGCTTCTATTCAGGATACGATAATCCGGGTTCTTTTGAGTAAACTCAGGCGGGCGACCCGTGAAACCGGAATTACACAGGTTGCCATTGCCGGCGGCGTGTCGGCCAACTCGGCATTGCGGAAGCAGCTTTTGCAAATGGCCAAAAAAGAAAGGTGGGATGTCTATCTGCCCGGTTTGCAGTTTACTACTGATAATGCCGCTATGATTGCCATCACAGGATATTTCAAGTATCTTAACAAAGATTTTGCCACTCAGGATATTGTACCGTATGCAAAAAGCAGCTTGCGCTAAACCGCCGCATCTTAGTTGTTGAACTATCGTTCCTTATCCTCAACATCAACAAATTCCGGTAAAAAATTCCATGGTTTTATCTACTTTTGTTATCTTTAGGCCCGAAACTTAAATCATTGCTTTATGATAAAAGAGAATCTGGTTGACTATTTTCAAACAGCCATTAAGGAAAACTGGGACAAACCAGCTGTTTCGGATTACTATGGTAAGACGAGTACCTTCGCTGAGGTGGGGGAGTCCATTTTAAAATTCCACATAATTTTTGAGAAAACAGGAATAAAAAGAGGTGATAAAATTGCACTTATCGGTAAAAATTCTGCCAACTGGGCAGTGGCTTATCTTTCAGTGATTACCTATGGCGCGGTCATTGTCCCTATTCTGCCGGATTTCCTGCCGAAAGATGTACATTTTATTGTCAATCATTCCGAATCGAAAGCTTTCTTTGCCGCTTCGTCAATATGGACTACCCTGGACATCAATCAGATGCTGGAGCTTAAATATGTGATAGGCGTGGAAGAACTTATGCCTCTGTTTTCCAGAGTGAATCATTTGGAAGAAGTTATCCATTCGCTTAACAGTTCGATAAAAGAGAAATATCCGGACGGGCTGAGTGCTGAAAATTTCAAATTGCCGCACACGGGAAATAATGAACTCGGTGAGATAAGCTATACTTCCGGCACTACAGGTTTTTCAAAAGGTGTTATGCTGCTGCACAACAGCCTCGCTGCCAATGTGCGGTTTGCACGTCACCATATGCCGTTGGAATCGGGTGATAAAATTGTCTCCTTTCTGCCTTTGGCTCACGCTTATGGCCTTGCTTTTGAATTCCTGTTTCCTTTTTCTCTTGGCTGCCACATAACTTTTTTGACAAAAACTCCCGGCCCGCAGATTATTACCAGTGCTTTTCAGGAAATCAAACCACGGCTGATTCTCTCGGTACCGCTGGTGATTGAGAAAATTTATAAAAAGAAAATCCTTCCTGTGATTAATAAGTCTCCCATCAACTGGATGCTCAAGATACCTCTGCTGAAAAAACTAATCTACAAAAAAGTACTGGCCGGCGTGAAAGAAGGTCTCGGCGGTAATTTTGTGGAAGTTGTGGTGGGAGGCGCTGCCCTGAGTCACGAAATTGAAAGTTTCTTCCGGCGGATAGGTTTCCCCATTACGGTCGGTTATGGCATGACGGAATGCGGACCGCTCATTTCTTATGCCCCTGCCAAAAAAGCAAAAATTGGTTCCTGCGGCGTTGCGGTGGATACTTTGGAAGTGAAAATTGATTCGGATGATCCGGAGAAGACGGTGGGCGAAATTCTCATGCGTGGTGAGAATGTTATGGCAGGCTATTACAGGAATGAGGAAGCTACCAAAATGGTGCTGGATGCAGAAGGCTGGCTTCACTCCGGCGATCTTGGACTAATGGACGAAGAAGGTTTTATCTTCATCAAAGGCCGCAGTAAAAGTTTGGTTCTTGGTCCCTCCGGACAAAATATATACCCCGAAGAAATTGAATCATTGCTTAATAATCTTGCCTATGTGGCCGAATCTATTGTTATTCAACGTGATGGAAAATTAGTCGCACTGGTTTATCCTGATGCGGAAGTGTTGAAAAGTATGAATATTTCCGGTAAAGAACTGGAGGAAAAGTTGGAAAATTTCAGAAAAGAGATAAACGGACAATTGCCGGCTTTTATGACTGTATCCCGCATTGTACTGCACCCCGATCCATTTGAAAAAACACCGAAACTAAGTATTAAACGCTTTTTGTATCAGTAGATATGCAGCACTGAAAAATTTTCTAAAAACAGTATGAATTGTGATGCCTATGTCTGATCCGAATCCTTTTTTGGATAAAATTGCAGATTTTCTCCTCCGCTCCGAAAACGGCGACAATTTGCACTCCTTGGTGGTTTTCCCCAACCGGCGTTCACAGGTGTTTCTTAAACAGGCGCTTGCCGAAAAGGCCGGAAAAGATATCTGGCTTCCTGACATGCTCACCATCGATGAATTTATGACGCATTTGTCAGGTCTGACGGTCATCGATCCTATCGTAGCTTATTTTGAACTTTTCAGAATTCATCGAGACATGGAAAAAGAGAAAGCCCGCAGTCTGGATGATTTTTTGTCGTGGGCACCGTTGATGCTAAATGATTTCAGTGATATTGATTTCTTCCTCGCTGATGCTCACCGTCTGTTTAGTGAACTTTCAGAGGTGAAGGCTTTGGAAGAATGGAATCTTGGCGAAAGACCTCTGACAGAAATGCAACTGTCATATCTCGCTTTCTTTCATTCGCTTTTTGGTTATTACGAGCGACTTCAAATACGGTTGCTTTCAAAAAAAACCGCTTACAAAGCCATGGCTTACCGGATGGCTGCCGAAAGAATACACGATGGAGATTTTGAAGCTGTTGGCTGGAACAATTTTGTCTTTGTGGGCTTTAATGCCCTCACAGAAGCGGAAAAACAGGTTGTGGTCGCTTTGAAAGAACATTTCCGGCTGCATTATTTTATCGATGCCGACAGCTATTATTTTGATCTGAAACAAAAGGAGAGCCATGAAGCAGGAGTCTTTTTACGGAATATCACCAGATTACTGAAAACTGATATGCCGCAATGGGTTGGCGATGCCTTGCTGACACAGGAAAAAGAGATTGAAATTATTGCTGTGTCCAGCCAAACGGGACAGGTGAAATATGCAGGTCAGCTTTTGTATGAATGGCTTGTTGAGGAGAATGCAGAGGCCAAAAGCATCGCTGTGGTACTGGCTGACGAGCGGTTGTTGGTTCCTTTGCTGGGTGCTGTTCCTTCGGGAACTACCGGCAGGCAGGCGTTTCGTTACAATGTCACCATGGGCTACCCGCTGATGCAGAGTCCGTTCTATGATCTGATTTATCGCTGGATGCAGTTGCTCATTTTACGAGAGGAAGAGGCCTCGTCCCGGATTTCCTTGCCTGCATTGGAAGGACTGATGCAAAATCCCCTGTTGGAGATGATGACAAGTCTCCGAATATCGGATCTCTTTTCCCTGAAACATTTTTATGTTACGGCAGATGAAATAATGAATGCTGTTACAGAGGACCAAGTTAAACTTGTATTTGGGTTGCTGTTTTACGGATGGGAAAAGCCCGGGCAGTTTATGGATAATCTGAGAAATATTTTAGGACTGTTTCGGGAGCTTCCGGCTATGTCGGAAAAGAAAAACAGGTTGTTGCAGTTTCAACTTTCACTGATGATGCAAGTGGTCAAACTGGCAACAGGTATATTTCAGGAACAAAAAGAACACCTTGGTTTTCATGGTATTCAAAAAATATTATTACAATTGATGGAGCGTAAAAAGGTGAGTCTGAAAGGGGAGCCGCTCGTCGGAATTCAGGTTATGGGGATGCTGGAAACAAGAAATCTGGATTTTGAGCGGGTCATTATTCTCGGTGCTAATGAAGGCTCCCTGCCCAAAAACGGGTTTCAGGAATCTTTCATCCCTTACGACCTTCGTCATGCTTACGGTCTTCCCTTGCAAAATACAAAAACTGCGGTAGCCTCTTATCATTTCTTCCGGCTGTTGCAGCGCACAAAGCACGCAGCTATTCTTTATAATTCCGAACCGGATGTTATGGGCGGAGGCGAAGTCAGCCGGTTCGTTTTGCAAATTGAAAACGAGTTGTCCAAACACAATCCGAACATTCGGATATCCCGCAAAATGGTCAACGTACCCCTGAAAGGAACCGGTAATTCCCCGGAGATATCTATCCGGAAAGAAAAAACGATAATGCAGCAGTTGCGAAAGCTGGCGAAAAAAGGTATATCACCTTCTGCATTAAATATTTATGTTCGTTGTCCACTACAATTTTATTATCGTTATGTGGCAGAAATTGACGTTCCCATGCCACCGGAAGTTTCGGTGCAGTCCAACACTTTTGGCAGCGTTGTGCACGGTGTTCTGGAGCATCTCTACAAACCGTTCAGTGGTAAGCGCATCGATACAGAGAAACTGAAAAAAGCTTTGCAGGAAAACCTTGAAAGCTTCCTCCTTCAGGAATTTCAGAAAAATTATGGCAAAAACGATTTAAAATATGGCAGAGACCTGTTGATTTACAACGTTGCCCGAAAGTATGTGGAACGCTTTGTATTGAATGAGATAAGCATGCTTGAGAAGGAGCCGCGCGAACTCCTGGATACGGAGAAAGCAATGCAATCTTCACTTGATGTGAACGGTTTTCAGGTGAAACTAAAGGGCTTTATTGACCGAATAGATAAAAATCCCGGTAACGGAAAAATCAGGGTTATTGATTATAAAACGGGCGGTGTCGATGCAAAAGATTTGAGACTGAAAACGTGGGATGTTGTTATTGAGGAGACAAGATTTTCAAAAGTATTGCAGGTTTTGGTCTATGCCTGGCTCTTCAGCAGAGAGCAGGAGGAGGGACAGGATGTTGTCCCTGGAATTGTGAGCCTCAAAACGGCAAACAGCAGATTTATGCCGGTAGTGTTTCCTGATGAGACTTCAGGTGAAGATATTTTGGCGGCAGTTGAAATCCTGTTGAAGAGACTTATTTCTCAAATTTTTGATGAGAAAAATCTGTTTTCGCAGACCGGTGATGATAAAATTTGTGCTTACTGCGATTTTAAAAATCTTTGCAATCGTTGACAAAGGTTAGTTTATCGGTTAATATTATTAATAATAATCGTTTACCGGATATTTGAAATTTACTTATTTTTGCTTATGCAGGTCTGAGTGGCCACTTTTGAAATACCTAACTGTTAATTACAATGGAAAAAAAATACGATATTCTCATCGTTGATGACCGTCCTGAAAATTTATTGACGCTTGTAGGGATACTGGAAAGCCCTCAATTGAATATTATTAAAGCCAGATCGGGGAATGAGGCTTTGGGGCTCTTGCTGGAACACAATGTGGCACTGGTGCTTATGGATGTGCAGATGCCTGGGATGGATGGCTTCGAAACTGCCGAGATTATGCGGAGCAGTGAGCGAACCAAACATATTCCGATTATTTTCGTTACAGCCATCAGCAAACAAAGAAAACATATTTTTAAAGGTTACGAAAGCGGGGCTGTCGATTATCTGTACAAGCCGCTTGATCTGGAAATCCTGAAAAGTAAAATTTCCGCCTTTATAGAGTTGTTTAGATACAAAGAAAGTCTGGAGCAGACAGCTGCAAAACTTCAGGAGACTGTTGAACAGCTTCACGATGCAAAAATAGCCGCTGAGGAAGCTACCAAAGCTAAAAGTATTTTCCTCGCCTCCATGAGTCACGAAATACGCACCCCGCTCAACGGTATTATCGGTATTGCCGAACTGGGGCTTCTTGATAAGGATTTGAGCACTCTGCAGAAAGAGCGCTTCCTTGATATAAAGACTTCCGGACAAAACCTGCTGGAAATAATTAATGATATCCTTGATATCTCAAAAATTGAGGCCGGAAAGCTGGATTTAGAAGAAACCGAATTTAGTATCCGCGAAATGTTGGACAAGGTTTTTAAAATTATTAATGTCTTTGCACAAGACAAAGATGTGAACCTTGTGGTTGATATGGCTCCGAATATCCCCGATGTTTTAATTGGCGATCAACTGCGTATAAGGCAGATACTAACCAACCTGCTGAACAATGCCGTGAAGTTTACTGATAGCGGAATGGTCAGGCTGCGAATAGAGCTTATTGATTTGGTTGAAGAACAAATCCGGTTGCGCTTTTGCGTGGAAGATACCGGCGTGGGAATACCGAAAGAAAAACAGGAACTACTGTTTGAAAAATATACGCAGGCAGAAGCATCCACTACCCGTAAACATGGCGGGACAGGACTGGGTCTCAACATTGCCCGAATGCTTGTGGACCTGATGGGTGGTAAAATTAATCTGAATAGTGAGGAAGGAAAGGGCAGCAAGTTCTTCTTTACCATTAATCTGATTACCGGCGACCATGTTTATGATCCTGCCGAACTAAAGGCATATCCGCCACTAACATACAATCGGGTTCTTCTCGTTTCCACCTTAGAAGAACTCAAACAGCCATTCAGAACAATGATTGATTTTTGGAAGATTGAAAACGTATTTTCATCCTCACCCGAAGAAGCCGTAAAACGATTGACGGAGAGTCATTTTGACGTTGTTTTTTTGGATTTTAACAGCTATGAGAAAGATATTCAAGAGACAATCAGCCTGATCGAAAAGGCTATCGGCGAAGACGGAACACGACTGGTGCTTCTGTATAAACAAAAACTAAATGCTGAAATAAACCGTTTGAAAAAATTAGAGAAATACAATTTCCTGAACATGCCCGTTTTGCAACGCGATTTAAGAAATTATTTTCAAGGGGCAACTTCGCAGTCGCGGATGGACGAGAATGTCAATAAGACGGTAGAAGAACTTAAGACAAGAGGATACGATGCCCAAATCAGCCTCCCGTTTGGCGATGGTACTGAAATATTGGTTGCCGAAGACCAGTTGATAAATCGAAAAGTGATAACCCAGTTTCTCGAACGTAAAGGATGGAGTGTTGAGGTTGTGGAAAACGGAAGACAAGCTGTCGAGACATTGGAAAAACATCCCCGGAGGTTTTCACTGGTGCTTATGGATGTGCAAATGCCTGTTATGGATGGATTTGAGGCAACAAAAAAAATCAGGATTGACGAAGAAACCAAACGAAAAATACATATTCCCATTATCGCCATGACGGCTCATGCTATGAAAGGCGACAAAGAACAATGTATTGCTGCAGGTATGGACAATTATCTCTCTAAACCGGTCAACCCGGAGGAATTGTACGAAATGGTTGAAAAATATACAAAAAGATAGGTTTCAATTTTGAAAAAATGGCGGAAAAAAAAGATTATATCGACTATAATGAAGCAAGTAAATGGGAACGGTTGAAATATTCTCTTCGTACCTGGCGTAACATCGGTGTGGGCAAATCATTGTTTATCTGGTTCCTCGCAATTTCTTTTGTTCCATTGGCAGCTGTGAGTTTTATCAACTTTCTAACGGCTTACCAGGGACTGACCATTGTCGCTGAAAAATCGCTAAACGCATCATCCCAATTGCGTTTAAAATATATCTATACTTTTTTTAATGAGGCCAGCGACTTTTTGGAAATCAACATAAGTTCCGTACAGAAAAAGCAACAATTTGAAAAACTTGCCACCGATTTTCAAAAAAGTAAACTCGATGTGGCAGAATTTGTCAAAAGTAAGCGTTGGGAAGAGTTGACAAAACCTCTTTATCCTGAAATAAAACCTTCCCTGAAATTGCAGAATTTTTATGATTTTCTCTTTATTGACACCAAAGGAAATGTCCTTTTCAGTACCAAAGATGAGAGTGATTTGGGAACAAATATTTTTCAGGGCAAAAAGCGTGATACACGCCTTTCGCGAACGGTGAAAGAATGTCTTGATGAACATAAAATGCTCTTTTCAGATTTGGAACGCTATGCACCGAGTATGGGAATTATCTCTGGATTTTTCGTCCAGGCCGTTACCGGCCAGCATGGGAAAGTTATCGGCGTATTTGCCCTGCAGATTACCATGCAAACCATCAATGGTATGATACAACAGGAAGCCGGTTACGGAAAAACCGGCCAGGCTTTTCTCATTGGCTCTGACCTCTATCTGCGTTCTTCCATGCGCTTTGGCGATGAATCCGAAATACTACGAAAGAAAATTATCAACAAAAAGACACTGGAGTGGAAAGACTTTCTGCAACATCGAGATGATAAGGCTTATCTGAAAACCAATGAGTTGGATGAAGAACGGGTAACTACTTACGATGCCACAGGCAAAGGGTATTATGTTTTGGGAATTTATCGGAACTTAAATGAATTGGAGAAATATGGTGTCCATTGGGCGCTGATTGAAGAAATTTCACATAAAGAAGCTTTTGCCTTCGCCCGTCGATTATCGGATATTGCAAAAATAAGTTTCCTGATAACCATTTTGGTTGTGGTGCTTATCTCTATTCTGGTTACACGTTGGTTTGTGAATCCTATCAAGTTGCTTTCGTCCTGGGGTAAAGAAATTTCCACCGGAAAACTCGTTCAAAAAGAGATTAAGGCACCTCAGAATGAAATTGGCGAGATGAAAAATACTTTCAACCAATTGGTGGCTTCTTTGAAAACATATTCGGATATCGCACAACTCGTTGCCAAAGGTGACTTTAGCCAACAGGTTGAAGAGCGGAGTAAAGATGATGTGCTGGCACAATCCATTAATAAAATGGTGTCCAACTTTCGCGAAGTGGTAGAACAGGCCGACCAAATTGCCGGTGGTGACTATAATACGCTCATCACTCCCCGTAGCGAGAAGGATACACTTGGTAAGGCACTGTTTAAAATGACGGAAACACTTCGGAGAAATAGCGAAAAATTTCGAAACGAAGACTGGCTTAAAACGGGTCTTAACGAACTGGACGGCGTGCTGAAAGGGAAAAATGACATCGAAGAATTGAGCGAAGGCATCATTAAGTTTTTCTCCACCTATCTTGAAGCCCAAGTGGGTTTGATTTATCTTTTTGATGAAGAAGATAAATTGTTGAAACTCTCGGGGACTTATGCTGTTTCGGCTGATGATAAACGATTGAAAAAAATATGCAAACCGGGAGAAGGAATTGTGGGACAGGTGTTTCAAGATAAAAGACGCCTGTTGATTACAGGTAGGGAGAATGGAGATGTTCCATTGATAGACATGGGATTGGGGAGCAAACCACCACAGATGCTTGCCATTGTTCCTTTCTCATTTGAAAACCAGGTTGTCGGTGTTCTTGAAATGGGTTCGGTAAACAACTTTAGCCAGCTTCAGCTTAACTTTATGGATTTGGCCGTTCAGGATCTGGCGCTTGCCGTCATTACCCTGAACTCGCATCTGAAAGTACGTAAGTTGCTTGAACAGACTCAGGAGCAGGCCAAAATTCTCGAAGTGCAGCAGGAAGAACTGCGCCAGGCTAATGAGGAGTTACAGGAGCAGACCGAAGCACTGAAACGCTCGGAAGAAAATCTCCAAACCCAGCAGGAGGAACTGAAAGTTACCAATGAAGAGTTGGAAGAGCGTACTAAAGCACTTGAAATTCAGCGCGATGCCATAAAACGTAAAAACAGGGAGCTGGAGGAAGCCCGGAAAGAGATAGAGATGAAAGCCAAAGACCTCGAAACAGCAAGTCGTTATAAATCGGAGTTTCTTGCCAATATGTCGCATGAGTTGCGAACACCGCTCAACAGTATTATTGTGCTTTCGCAGTTGCTGGGTGAAAACAAAAACAATCGCCTGAGCGAAAAAGAGAGGGAATTTGCCCGCACTATCAACTCCTCCGGTATTGATCTGCTCAACCTTATCAATGATATTCTGGATCTCTCTAAGGTGGAATCAGGTAAAGTTGAGATTAATCTGGAACGGATTTACCTGAAAGATTTGGGGACATTTGTGGAAACAAGTTTTAAACCAGTGGTTGAGGAAAAGGGACTGCAACTGAAAGTTGAAAAAGCGGGTATTCTTCCCGAATTCATCGAGACTGATTTGCAACGGGTTGAGCAGGTGATCAAGAATTTGATATCCAATGCTATTAAATTTACTGAAAAAGGAAGTATTACCTTTAAAATGGAACGTTGCAAAGATGAAGAGTTGCTTAAATCGTTGGGAATGAATGTCGGAGATGCTCTTGCGCTCTCTGTTGCCGATACAGGTATTGGTATTCCAAAGAAAAAGCAAAAGGTCATTTTTGAGGCTTTCAAACAAGCCGATGGAACTACCAGCCGTAGATATGGCGGAACAGGCCTGGGTTTGAGTATCTCTCGGAGTTTTGCCGCTCTGCTTGGCGGCGCCGTTCGACTGGTGAGCGAGGAAAATAAAGGTACTGTCTTCACGTTGTATCTTCCCTGGAAATATGAAAATGCGGAGTCTGCTGTGCCGGAAGTTGAAGAACGTAAAGCTGATTCCGAAGTTCAAATAGCTAAATCCGAAATACCGAACGCTCCCGCCGATGTGCCCTATGTGGAAGATGACCGGGGAAGCCTTCAGGATGACGATAAAAAAATACTGATTATCGAAGATGATGTTAATTTTGCGCGCGTGCTTAAAGATTTGGCACACGAACACAATTACAAAGCCATTATCGCTTTGGATGGTGAAACAGGGCTTTATCATGCCGATTATTATGCACCGGATGCCATCATTCTTGACCTGGGGCTGCCCGGTATTGATGGTATGGAAGTGATTGATCACCTGAAAGCTAACCTCAAAACCAGAGCTATCCCCGTGCATGTTATTTCGGCCCGCGATTTTGATATTGAGTTGCTGAAAAAAGGCGCCGTTGGCTTTATATCCAAACCGGTCACCAAAGAACAGGTGGATGCTGTTTTTGAAAATATCAAACTGATTAACGCAAAACCGCTTAAGAAACTTCTGATTGTTGAAGATGAGGAAATTACACGGAAAAGCATTGAAAAATTATTGAAAGATGACAACCTCGAGATCATCTCTACCGAATCGGGTGAAAAAGCTGTCGAGTTACTTAAAAATGAGAAATTTGACTGTATGGTTCTTGACCTCGGACTGAAGGATTTGAG
Organism: uncultured Lentimicrobiaceae bacterium; assembly: GCA_964386145.1. Lineage (GTDB taxonomy): Bacteria > Bacteroidota > Bacteroidia > Bacteroidales > F082 > Sulfidibacterium. The sequence goes on from CAYLSW010000005.1 coordinate 19,341, forward strand.
TGGTTTTGATGTGCTTGAGAAAATTCATAAAGATGAAAACGCCGGAAAGATACCTGTGGTTATTTATACTGCCCGTGAACTTAGCCGCCAGGAAGATGAAACTTTGAAAAGATATGGCAGCAGTATTATCCTGAAAGGAGCTCACTCTTTTGAACGACTGCTGGACGAAACAACCCTGTTTCTGCATCAGGTTGAGTCTGACTTTACCGGTGTTAAGAAAAAGATGTTAGAGAAACTGCATAAGGATAATATTCTGAAAGATAAGACAATACTGCTTATTGATGATGATATGCGTAACGTTTTTGCTCTTTCCAGTTTGCTCGAAAGTTATGATATGAATGTCATAGTGGGGAAAAACGGTAAAGAAGCCATCGAGAAGTTGAAAGCGAATGCCCATGTTGTTGATTTGCTGTTGATGGATATCATGATGCCGGAAATGAACGGCTATGAAGCCATGAAGATTATCCGCAAAGAAAAGCGGTTTGAGAAATTACCGATCATAGCACTTACTGCCAAGGCCATGAAGGGAGACCGGGAGAAATGTATTGCTGCCGGTGCAAACGAATATCTTTCAAAACCGGTGGAAAAGGAGAAACTTATTTCCATGCTCCGGGTTTGGCTTTATAAATAAAAAAACAGCTGCCGGTTATGGAGGATATAGATTTCTCAACTACTGAAAATATCGAACTTGAGTTGTTGCTACAAGCTGTTTTCATGCAATACGGATATGATTTCAGGAATTACAGCCGTGCGCATGTTAAACGGCGTGTTAAGCATCAGATGGTTCAGGAAGGTCTGAAAAGCATTTCCGAACTTCAGAATAATATTCTTCACGACAGGAATACTTTTGAACGTTTGGTACGCAGCCTTTCTATCAATGTGACGGAAATGTTCCGTAACCCCGACTTTTACAAAAGTGTACGCGAAAAGGTTATACCTATTCTGAAAACCTATCCGTACCTGAAAATCTGGCATGCCGGATGTGCCACCGGTGAAGAGGTTTATTCTTTTGCCATTATGCTGAAAGAAGAAAGCCTTTTGGAGCGGACGCAGATCTATGCTACCGACTTTAACCCGGATGTGATTCAGCAGGCACGGAAAGGAATCTTCCCTATTCGCAACATCAAAGAATATACGACCAATTATCAAAAAGCTGGAGGAAATGAGTCGTTTTCCGACTATTATCATGCCAATAATAAATTGGTTATTTTTGATAAAAACTTAAGAAAAAATATTGTTTTCGCTGAGCATAACCTCGTAACCGATGGCGTTTTTGCTGAAGTCAATATGGTCGTTTGCCGGAATGTACTTATTTATTTTAATCGTAATTTGCAAAATAAAGTACTGGGTTTATTACATAAAAGCTTGATTATAGGTGGCTTTCTTGCGCTCGGAACAAAAGAGTCCCTTATGTTTTCGGACGATGAAAAAAAATATAAGGCGGTGGACGCAAGACAAAAAATCTTCAAGAAAAAAAATGCCTGAATTACGGAAAATAAAAGTGGTGGTTGTGGGTGCATCCGCAGGCGGCTTGCACGCCCTCAAAAAGCTGTTGCCTGCTCTGCCTGCTGCTTTTCCGTGCCCGGTGTTAGTTGTACAGCACATGAGTCCGCAGTCGGATAATTATATGACTCGGATGCTTAACGATCTTTCTCCATTGACCATAAAAGAGGCGGATGAAAAGGAATCCATCATGCCCGGAACGGTATATATTGCACCACCTGATTATCATCTGCTTGTGGAAGCCGACTTTACCCTGTCGCTCTCCATGGAAGAAAAAGTAAATTATTCACGGCCATCCATCGATGTATTGTTTGAAACGGCTGCCGATGTGTATGGTACCCATCTTCTGGGAATTATACTTACGGGTGCCAACTCCGATGGCGCCAATGGTTTGCTTACCGTGAAAAAGAAAGGAGGCTATACCATTGTGCAGCATCCGGATGATGCCGAAAGTCCTGCTATGCCCAAAGCGGCCATCGAAAGAGCCAATCCGCATAAAATTCTTACACTAAACGAAATAATTACCCTGCTCTCCCGGGGAAGTGCCTGCCAATAATATACCGGGATTGCCTGAAATGCTGATGCACTGTTCTTATAAATCAAGTTGCTGAAGTCTATAATATGGTCTGCCATACATAGCCGATATTTATTGGCTGTCACTTCTTTTTTCCCGGATTCGGTTTGTTTTTATTTTCGCTTTTTGTCTGTTTCTTATCCTCTCGTTTCCCTTCACGCTGTTGCTTGTTGTTGAAACCAAGTGTAGAAAGAATTCCACTCAGGTTACTTTTCCACAAATAATTAATAAATGATTTTTCAGGTATCCGCTTAAAATAAACAATGCCCTTTTTCGTTTGGCCCAAAAACGGCGGATTGTTGCTGTGAATTATGATCCTGTTCATCATAAAATTGGCAAACGGACTGTAAAATTTTTTACTTTTCTGCGATTTCTTCCTATTGTAAAGTCTGAGCTTGAGGTTCTTATATAAGAAATTGACGCTTCCTTTGGCAGCTGTATCATTTCCGGTAATTAAGGGCACCTCCAGACTGCCTTTCCCGGAGAGAACGGTCAAACCCAGGACATTCTCCGTTAATAAGTTAAATTGGGTTAGGTCTATCTGGCCGGCTTCCGCAGAGAACCACCACTGCCTGTGTGGGGCAAAATAGGGCATGACGAGTGTAAAATCCAAATTGGCCTGCTTCATCAGTTTCCCTGATCCGTGAAATTTTAATACCATATTGGAATCTTTTTGTGCCGGGACATTGGTTATATTTTCAGCAAGGACGTTAAAATTATCAATAAAAAAAACCCCCGGATTCTTTGAAACGACTTCATATTCGAAATAGGAAATCATGCTGTTGAGGAGCTGCATACTGTCAATTCTAAATCGGTACGGAATGCGTTCCAGCATGTCTATGGGCATAGGTTTGAAAACTTTCTTGCGCGGATAATTCATATTGCGTTCAAAACGAAGACTCAGGTTGTCTAACCTGAGATTCCCAAAATGAATAAAATGGTTGTTCAGCAAATCATCCGGATTAAAATTATCCAGAGTGGCGCTCTTACCGTAAAGCGTGATGCGATCAGTCTGATGTCCCGTTTTTGCAAAAAAATCATCCCGGTTATAACGGGGGGTAAGCGTTATTGAATCGAGGCTTATCTTCCTGGCCGCCAAGTTTATACGTATATCTTTGGTGCGAAAGGTGTACATACTGTCTCCACTGATAACGGCCCGGTCGTTGAGGCTGATGAGCATGGTGCCAAACAGTGCACCCGAAGGCTTCCCAAACGAACTCTCTCCCATCTGAATGTCGTTGATGTTGATATCTGTATTTTTAATGTTTACCAACTTGCTCATGTTGTCATATTGGTAGCTGAAATTCACATTTTTGAATGAGCTGCTGTCCACATGGATGCTGTTTAAAATGTGGGTGTAGTGACTGAAAAAGTTACTGCTGAGGAAGGATAACGACCTTTTCTTTTTAGTGGTGTCGTTATCGATGATATTTATCCACATTCCCGGAACAGACCAGTTTTTAATGTAAAGTTTCTTGTTTCGACCGTCGCTTAAATTAATGTTGCTCAGTGATATATTGTTTATGAGAAAGTAGGTGTAAGCATTTTTTAATGCCGGTTGAAGTAGCGATGCGGAGAAGTTAGTTCCGATAATTCTTTGAATACTCATGCTGTTTCCGGCAGATTGAATGGCAATTCGGTCTGCCTCTATGTGAAATTTCCTCAGGGTGTCTGAATAGGTGATGTCTTTTATGCTGAAATCCCAGTATTTCATTAAGTTCACAGGTGTTTCTGACAGCATATTCCGATGCCGCATGTTGGGATGATAAAGCAGGTTTAGGTTGTCAATGCTGATAGTTTTAAAGCTATTATCTTTTTTAATGTTTATTTGTAAATATGCATGGTTCAATATTATACTGTCATAAACAAAAGCCCATCGGCTGATTTGTTTGTCGATATTGTCTTTTTCGGAATTTATAAACTGCATACGGCCCTGACCCTGTTGTACAAAAGCTTTTCCGAAAATAAGGCTGTCGCTGTGCAACAGAGCCGAATAATCCAGCGAAAGCAGATGGATGTAGGGAATGTTTATCCTGAACTGCAGGCTGCTGTCTTGTCTTTGCCGGAGTGAGATATCTTTTATTTGCAGTGTAGCTGAATCGCTGTTCAGGTTTGTTCTTTCTAATCGGATGGTCAGATTATTTTGCCTGATCTTTGTTTTTTGCAGCACAGCTTCCCAGTGATTCGGTTGCGAAATAAGATGTGAAGTATCATATCCGGCCTTAAATCCATGGAGTTTCATGTTGAGCCGGCTGCTGATGCTAAAATCTTTGCCTGGACGCCGGGAAGTCAGGCTAAATCGGCTTTTCAGAATATAAACGTAGGCTATGTCTGTCTTAAACGGTAGTTTTATAAAGTTGTTCCAGTGTTTTGCCGGAAGGGTGTCTGTCCGGCTTACACTATCCTGAAAGTATTGGCTAAAACTTGCTTTGTAAAGTCGGGCTTCTCCGGCGATGAACTTTTGGTCAAAAATCAGCGGGTTGAGTTTAGGCTTTGTGAATGTAACAGAACGTATGCTGAGGGTGTCCTGTTTCATTGTATCCGATTGAAGAAAACGAAGTCCTGAAATTTTGAAAAAACGATTATTCCAAAGTAACTCTTTTGTTTCCAGCCATTGCCCTGTGTTTGCTATGTCAAGCCGGCAACTTTTTGAGTTGAAAAACAACGAATCGTATTGTATTAATGCATCTGGTCCGCGCAATATTGTGCCTTGCAAACCATTGGCAAAAAAATTAATTCCCGATATGTTTAGCACAAGATTTCTGTTTGTTTCAAAATCAAAGCTTCCGTTTCTAATGCTGATTTCTTCAATATTAAAAGGATGAAACACGGAGGGAAAGGTTATTGGTTTTTGTTGACAACTGCTGTCCTTTTTCCAGTAAAATTCCGGAAATTCCAGCTTAACGGCAAGAAGCTGATCTTCGCCTTTTTGAAACATTTTATCCGATAAACTGTCAATAGAAAGTTTCCCTGCGCTGAAGGAGACCGACAACGAAGTATCTGTTTTGCATCGTGTTCTTATTTTTAGATGGTTAATGACGAGTTGCTTATTACCGGAAATATATTGGGCTTCTCCGCTGTGTATAGAGAACGGGCTCTTTTTCCCACCAAAAGTCATCTTGCGGTACGAAGCGGAAAGACCTTGATAATGCAGGTTTTCTAATGGGTTTGTCAATATTTTTTTTGTCACCCATATTTTGTACATCTCTATATCCATTCGTTTTATCCTCAGGAGAGTATCCTGTTTGCTGTCCACCTGAAAGAGATGCACATGTTTTAAGTTTAAAGTGTCCAGCGAAAGAATGTTATATGTGGAGAAAAGATTATTGAGAAGTTCCGATACTGACTTCTTCCTCTGTTTCTTACGTTTTGATTGAAAAGTGTAGATACCGCCAACGACTTTAATATTGTTGAGTTGCAGAATTTTTTTTCCCGTTTGCTTTTGTTTTGTTATTTCCAATCCGGATATTTTTGCCCAGCGCAGGTAAAGTTTCATTAACGGTGATTTTGTCTTGCTTTTGTCTGACGAAACAACTTGCAGCCCATTCAGAAAAAGGGAGTTGCTTTGAGAAGAGAAAAATGCCGAATCAAACTTAATGTCCATTCTCTCGGCAATAGAATGCCGATGAAATGCTCTGACAGAAAGTTCGAACTTTTTGAAAATTAGCGGATGCAGTGAATCTCCGGCAGCTCTTATGGTACCGAGGTTTTCAATGGACATGTTGTAGCGGGCACTTCCGTAAGTGTCTTTTCCTTTTTCTTTATTCACCCTGATCTTTCCGAAATTTATTTTTGAGTGACGAATCAGAAACTGAAAATTAAGATGTGTGATTTCATGTTTTTGCAGGGCGTCAATCAAAGATCCGGGAACAAAAAAAGAAGTTTTGGCTTTTACTGCCGGATAGTTATGCCTGAGGATAAAAGTGGGTTGGTCGATGGTTAGGTTATCACAGATTAGCTGTTTGTGTATTATAATGTCCCACAGGGAAATGTTGATGAGTATAAGTTTTTGAAATTCAGCTTTTTTGAGCATGATGCCCTTTGCTTTGTTAAAATAGACCTCTTTGAAAGCTAACCGGGGCTTGGAGATAGTCAACATTTTGGAGAATACATCTACGTCTATTTTATTAAAATTTAAACTGATTTGTCCCGATGATTGGGAGTATAATGTACGTTGCAGGGCATAAGCTACCCACCGGTTGCGGGTAACATACATCCCTGCCAGCAACAATACAAACAAAAGGACAATGGCTGGGACTATCCGTTTTCTCTTCATGGGTTGACTGTCTTTTGAAACGTAATATCAACGTACACAGGTAGATGGTCGCTAAATCCACCATGATAAGTAAATCCATTATACGTACGGTTTGGTTTTGATCCCATATTCTTTTCGTCTTTTTCCAGAAGAAACGGTGCATCAAAGATATGAAAGCTTTTGTCAACTACCAAAACAGGAGAACTGCCGCTTATGAGATTTTTTGAACATAGTATTCTGTCAAAAATCGTCCAGCCCGAAACACTTTTAATACTCCCCGTCGCCAACCCATAGTCGTAATGGGGAGGAAGGGCTGTTATACTGCACTGGTTTGGTGACTGGACAATCCACTGCAAGCCTTTGTCAGCCACGGTTTCGTTAAAATCGCCGAGGATAAGGATGTGGGCATTGGGTTCTTTTTGACAAATGGAATCCACCGTATGGCGAAGGATTTTCGCCGCCAGTAGTCTTTTCGATACGGTTGCCATAAGTCCGCCATAACGTGAAGGCCAGTGGTTGATAAAAAGCTGCAACGTGTCGTTTCCGGCTGTCCCCTTCACATACAGGATATCACGCGTCCTTAAATTGTTATCTGCAACATCATGTACATGGATGGCTCTGGAAAAAAGGGGATGGAAGCTGGCTCTTTTGTAGATAAGCCCTACATCAATGCCGCGGTGGTCGGGCGATTCAAAATGAATGATGCCGTAGTTTTTGTTGCCCAGCGGACTGTTTTTCAAAAGGTCTTCCAGTACAAACTGATTCTCAATTTCTGCAAAAGCCATGATGTCTGTTCCGTGCCACCCGCCCATGGCTATTATCACCTTAAAAATATGCTGGCGTTTTGTTTTATATCGTTGGGCAGACCAGTGATGGTCGCCGCCAGGGTTGAACTGTGTGTAATCAATAGTGGAATCGGCAAAAGGATCGAAATAGTTTTCTGCATTGTAAAAACCTATTCTTAAAAAGGTTACCGTGCTTTTTACCGGTTGCCCGGAAAGTATGTTTATCCAGCTGGCAAGAAGTATGAGCAGACTGGTGACAATGGAATTTTTCATAGCGAATTGTTGCATACAAGTTTACGAAATATTTTGGTAGGTTGGGAAGATTGGTGTTTATCTTTCTGCCGGGGTTACTGTGTCCGGTGTAATATAACGGTCAACCGGTGTCTCAATGTTGTCAGGGTTTGCGCGACCCGACGTAGGTGATTGATTCCGGCCATTGCTTTGATTCAGTACTAAACGAATTAACTTAGGGATTGTAACAAAATAACCTGACAGTTTCGGCTTGTTCTTTTGTGCTTT